>NZ_DBNGPQ010000173.1:0-20802 GCF_057122925.1 Umezawaea sp.
CGACCAGTTCTGGGCGCTGATCGCCGCCGCCCGCGCCCGCGCGGCCGACCCCACCGATCCGGCGGCGGTCGCCGAGCAGGCGAGCGCGCTGCTCGCGACCCGTCCGCCCGCGGAGATCGTCGCCGCCCAGCAGGCGTTCTGGGACGTCATGGCCGAGTCGTACCGCAACCCGCTGTGGGCGGCGGCGTACCTGATCAACGGCGGGTGCTCCGACGACGGCTTCGACTACTTCCGCGGCTGGCTGGTCGCCCAGGGCCGCGAGGTGCACGACCGGGTGGTCGCCGACCCCGACTCCCTGGCCGACGTGCCCGCCGTCATCGCCGCCGCCCCGGACGGCGACGAGCTGGAGGGCGAGGACGTGCTCGGCATCGCGTGGAACGCCCACCTCAAGGCCACCGGCGAGCAGCTGCCGCGCGGCGCGGGCGTCATCCGCTACCCGGACCTGGACCCGGACTGGGGCTTCGACTTCGACGACGAGACCGAGATGGCCAGGAGACTGCCCCGACTCGGCGCGCTCTACCTGGACTGACCCGTCCCGCGATGACTTCCGGCCGCGGTCGCGGTCTACCCCCTGCGAGACCACGACGAAGGAGCCGTTCCATGACCGACCAGATCGACCTGACCCCCGCCGTCGCGCGGTTGACGCACCTGCTCGCGGGCGTGACCGACGACCAGCTCGCCGCCCGCACCCCGTGCACCGAGTTCACCGTCGGCGACCTGATCGACCACGTCGACGGCTTCGCCCAGGCCTTCAGCGCCGCCGCCCGCAAGGACTTCGACACGCCCACCACCCCCGACCCGGACCCCGACTGGCGCACGCGCGTCCCCGCCCGCCTGGAGGCGCTGGCCGAAGCCTGGTCGAAGCCCGACGCGTGGGAGGGCGACACCCAGGCGGGCGGCGTCACCCTCCCCGCCGAGGTCATGGGCAGGTTCGCGCTCGACGAGGTGGTCATCCACGGCTGGGACCTGGCCCGCGCCACCGGCCAACCCTTCACCTGCGACGACCGCTCGCTGGACGTCCTCGAAGCCCTGGTCGCCCCCCAACCGAACGGCGACCCCAGCGGACCCTTCGGCCCACCCGTCCCCGTGGCCGCCGACGCACCCCAGCTCGACCGCGTCGTCGCCCACACCGGCCGCGATCCGCGCTGGACCGCCTGACTCGGTTGTGGTCGACCGTTCCACCGGGCCCACCGAAGGCGAACCACCGTCACACCGCGAACAGCGCTGCCACCAACGCCTCGGGCACCATCGTGACGGGCCGGTCGCTCACCTGCCCGTCACCCAGCTCGACCACCCGCCACGCACCGTCGGCCCGCAGCGCGAAGTCCACCGTCACGAACGGCAGCCCCGCCTTCCCGACCACGGGCGCCACCACCTCCAGCGACGGCGACCCCACCACGTCGTGCGGGCTGTCCGGGTGCGGACCGGTGAGCACGCACTCGCCGCCCACCCACCACGTCCGCACCTCGGACCCCGTGAACTCCTCGAACCGGCGCAGCACGAACCCGCCGGTGAACTCGTCGTCGCGCAGCTCCAGGAACCGGGCGGCCACGGCCCACGCCGCCTCGGCGTCCGCCAGGTCGGGGATGTACGCCGCCTCGTGCCAGTGGTGCTTCACGGACTTGGTGTAGTCGCGCAACACCGCCGCACCCGCACCGAGCTCCCGTCGGGCCTCGTCGAACCCGGCCCGCCCCGGCCCCTCCGTCCACACCGACTCCGGCGTCACCGCCGCCAGGTCCGCCCACCAGCCCGGCAGCTCGTGCGCCCGCCGGTACTGCTCGGCACCCGTGCGGAGGCCGACACCGCGCCGCGCCAACGCCGAGGCGAACCCGGCGTAGTGCTCGGCGCGCAGCATCCACCCCCGGTACACCGCGTCGTCGTCCTCCGGCACCCGCCCGACCGCGCGGTCCACGGCACCGCCGCGGGCCAGCGCGTCGTGGTCGACCACCGCCACGGTGACACCGGCGTCCCGCGCGGCGCGGGCCTCCGCCGCGAAGTGCTCGTCGGGACGGGTCGGGCGCAGCGGGTCGGCCGGAACGAGCAGCAGCATGGGCCGACCCTATGCGGCCACCGGTGGGCTCACGACCGGAAGTACGGCGCGACCCAGTAGTTGCTGTCCCGCCAGGTGTCCGTGGGGAACCCGCCACCGTCGCCGTAGTGGTAGACGCCCGCGCCGCTGACCCCGTCGTGCGGCGCCGTGAACGGCGCGTGGACCACCGTGCCGGTGAAGTACCGCTCCGTCGACGCGTAACCGCCCGCGGGCGTGTGGTAGGACACCACGTAGTCCGCCCCGCCCTTCACGGGAACCGGTGGGTCGAACAGGATCCGCGTCCCCCCACCGACCTGCTCGCCCAGCAGGTCGCCCGCGCCAGACCACACCCGCGCCGTCACCGGCCCGCCGTACGCGCCGCGCAGCAGACCGATCCCGGTGACCTCGCCGTCCCGGTCGAACCTCGTCCGCATCCCCAGTTCCACGGCGTTCAGGTCCTCGTCGTCGGCCACCACCGCGGACGGCAGCGAGAAGAAGCACTCGCACCCGACCGGTGGCGGACTGCCCGCCTCGCCGACGTGAACGGTGACCGGACCGGTCTGCGAGCCGGTCGTGGACGCCGTCACCGCCCGGCTCACGATCGACAGCTCACCGACCGCCGTGGGTCTGTAGATGTAGCGCCAGTGCTCGCCGGTGCCCGCCTCGAACCACGTCGTCCCACCGTCGACGCTCAGTTCGACGGAGATGATCCCGCCCGCCTCACCGTTGTGCGCTGTCCCGGTGACCAGCAGCGGAACACCCACCTCGACGCTCGCCCCGGTCGTCGGTGTGAGCACCACCGACCGCGGCGCGTCCTCCGCGTACGCGGTGCCGGACAGGACCAATCCCACCGCGGCGACCACCGCGACCAGCCTGGACCACCAGGACATGCGCCCTCCTAGGCATCGAGGGGGCAGCCGTCCCGCCCCCTGAGGTGATCGCGGATCACCGACGGGGCGCTACGGTTGGTGCGTTCGGGCGATCAGCCGCACCCGTGTGCGCCCGGCCCCCGATCGGGGAACCGAATGCCCGACGCCCACCCGCCGACCGTGGAACGGAGACCCGCCGTGCGCCGGAACGCACCGAGGCCGCTGCTGGTGATCGCGCTGGTGCTGCTCGGCGTCCTCGCCGCCACCGCGACGCACTGGCTGGGACTGGGCGGCCCGTGGATCTACGTGGTCTGCGCGGTGGTCGCCGCGGTCGCCGTCCACCTGGTCACGAGGAACCGGCGCGACCAGGCTTGAGCGGGCGCCCCGACCGACGGCCGGGGTACCCGCCACCTCAGCCCACCGGCACCGGGTTGGCGTAGTACTCCTGCACGCGGGTGATCCAGTAGTACCCGTCGGTCGGCGCGTCCGCCGGCACCGCCGGGGTGTTGGCGGGTTGCGGCACCCCGCGCGTGGCGGTGCCGACGCCCGCCCCCATCAGGATCGCCACGACGCCCGCGTCCGCCGCCTCCTGGAAGTGCGCGCCCCACGTCACGGTGTCGCCGCTGACGGTCAGCTTCGGGTCGCGCCACTCGTTGCGGGTGAAGTACTCCAACCGGGCGCCGGTCGCGGTGAACGTGTCGCCGAAGAAGAACGTCGACGCGGAGTCCTCGCACCGCTGCGTGGAGTTCGGCAGCTCCGGGAACCGGCCGGACGCGTTGTACTCCGTCGGGCTGCTCCTGGTGGTGCCGTTGACGTGGCCGACCGGCACCTGCCACAGCACCACCGGCAGCGACAGCGCCTGGTGCAGCGTCCTCGCGAACAGCAGGTAGTTGTGCCACAGGTCGTTGTTCCAGAACCACGTGGCCCGCGCCGGGTCGGCCGCGAGGGCGGGCTCCGCGCACATCGCGTCGAGGCCGTACTTGTCGATCGACACGAACTCCGCCGCGTACCCGATGCCCGCCTCCAGCGCGAAGGCGGCGTTGGCGCGGGCGTTGTCGACGATGCGCTGCTTGCCCGCCTCGAACCCGAACGCCTCGGTGGAGTGCACGATCCCGTTGCCCGGCGCGCCGGGGGCGGCCCACAGGTTGAGCTGCCAGCCCAGGAAGCCGTGGGGCGTGTGCTTCTTGAGCGAGTGGTTCACCGCCTTGACGAACCCGGTGAGCGTGTTCGGGAAGTCCGGGTCGACGCCGCGCACCAGCGCGCCGGAGTCGTAGGCGCCGCTGGTGGCCGCGGGCATCCGGTCGGGGTCGCCGCCGTAGGCCGCCGCGTACTGCTGGAGCAGGTAGCCGAGGGTGTCCGGCTCGACCACGTACCCGACCTCGCCGGACCCCATGATGTTCGAGGCGCTCCGCGCGACCTCCCGCAGCCCGCCGAACACCTGGTTCACGTAGGCCGCGCTCTGGAGGTTCGACCACATGACGCCGGGCTGGTCGCTGTTGCCGCCCATGGCGTACACGACGAACACCGGCGTCAGCCCGTTCGCCTTGCTCTTGCCCGCCAACCGCTCCGCGCGGGCCTTCCACTCGCCGATCTGCTGGCCGCCGTTGAGGTAGAGGTACCCGTGGTCGACGTTCCGGCCCTCGGGGAAGCGCGGCCGGACGCGGTCGAAGAACCGGTCCGTGCCGTCGAAGGGCTCGTAGACCGTGCCGACCGACAGGTACGGCGGGTGCCACCCGGCGGGCGGCGTGCCACCCGCGTCGGTCTTCACGACCACGGCCGCGCTGAGGCCCGAGAGGTTCCCGGCGGTGTCCTTCGCCCGCACGGTGAAGGTGAACGCCGTGTCCGGCGCCAGCCCGTCGACGGTGGCGGTCGTGCCGCTCACCGAGGCCGCGGGCAGCCCGTCCCGGTAGACCTCGTACCCGGCGACGCCGACGTCGTCCGTGGCCGCGGCCCACTCCAGCGACACCGTGTTCGCCGTCTTCGCCGTGGACCGGGCGTTCTGCGGCGCGGAGGGCGCCGTCGTGTCGTCCGGTGTGCTGCCGTCGCACGCCTTGCCGTTCACCCGGCAGTTCGACGGCACCGCGGCGGCCCCGCCCGGCGAGCCGTTGAACCCGAACGACGCCGTCCGGCCGGGCGCGAGCGTCCCGTTCCACCCCTTGTCGACGAACGTGAACCGGTCCTCGGTCCTGGTCATCGTGGCGTCCCACGCGCTCCCGATCACCGAGCCCGGCGGCAGGTCGAACTCGACCTTCCAGCCGCTCAGCGGGGAGCTGCCCGCGTTCGTGACGGTGTACTCCCCGGAGAAGCCGGTGCCCCAGTCCGAGACCTTGCGGAACGTCGCCGACGGCCCGGCCGCGACGGCCGAGCCGGTCGCGGCCAGCAGCCCCGCCGCGACGGCCGCGGCCGTCCCCAGGGCCAACAAGGAGAACCTGCCCATCTTCCCTCGATCCGGTCGTGGCGGCGGCCAGAGTGCTCGGAAGTGTGGTCTAGACCTCTGGGGAAAGCAAGGGGCCGTGCGGGCCGCCACGGGTCCGCGGCGGCCCGCACGGCTCGGGTCACCGCTGGAAGTACGGCGCGATCCAGTAGTTGCTGTCGTGCCAGGTGTCGGTCGGGAACCCGCCGCCGACGCCGTAGCGGTAGACGCCCGCGCCGCTGACCCCGTCGTGCGGCGCGGTGAACGGCATGGACACCACGGTCCCGGTGAAGTAGTGCTCCGAGGACCGGTACCCGCCCTCGGGCGTGTAGTAGGACACCACGTAGTCCTCGTCCGCTGTCACGGGGACCGGCGTGGTCAGCATGATCCGCGACTCCGCGGTGACCTGCTCGCCCAGCAGCACCCCGGCGCTCGACCACACCCGCACGGTGATCGGCCCGGCGTAGGAGCCCCGCCGCAGCGCGACCCCGGTGATCGAGCCCGGCCGGTCGAACCGCGTCCGCATCCCCACCTCGACCGGTTCCGCGTCGGTGTCGGCGGCGGAGACCGCGTCCGGCAGCAGGAAGTAGTACAGGCCGCTGATCGGCCGCAGCGGGCCGGTGCTCCCGACGTGCACGGTCCTCGGGGCGGTCGGTTCGCCCATCCCCGCCGCCGTGGCCGCCCGGCTCACCACGGTCAGGTCACCCACCTCCGTGGGCGTGTAGACGTACCGCCAGCTCTCGGTCGTGCCCACCTCGACCCACGTCGACCCGCCGTCCACGCTCAGCTCGACGGAGGTGATCCCGCCGGTCTCACCGTTGACCGCGATGCCGGTGAACAGCACCGGCACCCCCACCGGCACGCTCGCGCCCGCTGTCGGCGTGATGACCGCCGCCACCGGTGCGTTCCGCGCGTACGCGGTTCCGAACGTGACCAGGCTCAACGCGGCGACCACCGCGACCAGCTTGGCTAACCAGGACATGCGCCCTCCCCGGACGATCGGCGGAGCGGACTCCCCGCCCCCTCTGGTGATCGTCCGCCGGGGCCGTGCCGCTACCGGGCACGCCGAGGACCGGGCCCCCGCCGCGTGCGCTCGCGGCGGGACCCCGGTCACGAGGTGGCGATCAGGAGGAGTGCGGGCAGGTGTCCCGGTACTCCGCGATCGTCAGGCTCGTCGACGGTGCCGGGCAGAGGAACTGCTCGTACCGCGTGTCGTTGTCGATGAACCGCTTGAGCCAGGAGATGCTGTACTTCGCGATCGTCGTGTTCGACGAGTTCGGCGTGAAGTGCGAGGCGCCTCGCAGTTCCAGGTACGCCTTGTCCAAAGTGGACGGCAGGGTGTTGTAGAACGGCGAGGAGTGCGACGCCACCGGCGCGATCGAGTCGCCGTCCGCGCCGATCACCAGCGTCGGCACCCGGACGTCGCCCCAGGTCTTGTCGGTGTGCCACCCGGTCAGCGGGATCGCCGCCTGGAGCGCGGGACGTTCGGCGGCGGCGCGCAGGGAGCCGCCACCACCCATCGAGTGGCCCATGACGCCGAGCCTGGTCGAGTCGATCCTGCTGCGGACCGTGCTGCGCTGGGTCAGGTGGTCCAGCGCGGCCAGCAGCTGCGAAGCGCGGCTGTCCGGCTGGTCCAGCGTGGTGATGGTGTCGATGGTGAACACCACGAAGCCCTGCGAGGCCAGGCGCGGACCCAGCCAGGAGATCGTGGACTGGGTGCCGGTGTAGCCGGGGGAGATGGCCACGGCGCCGAACGTGCCGGACGCCGTGCTGGTCGGGTAGTAGATCGTGCCGCCGCCGAAGCCGATGGCGGACAGGGACGACACCGACGTCGAGGAGGTCGCGAACGGCCCGCGGGAGGCCTCGATGCTGGAGTTCGTCGGAGCGGGGCCGCGTTCGTAGGGGTTTTCCGCGGCACTGGCAGGGGAGGCCGTGACGGTGGCGCCCAGGAGCGCCGCCGTCAGGGTCACCGTCGTGAAAACGCTGCGAAGCTGCACGTCGTTGTACACCCCGAATCGTGGAGGAGGGACGGTGCCGGTAACCCGTTGTGCCACAACGGTTGCCGGCACGTCCCATCCTGCTGCCACGATGCGGGGCTCCGCATCGGTGCAACCACTAGCCCACCAGTTTGACCTCCTGCGGGGTCGGCCGCTTCTCGTCGTACGCCTTCACCTCGCCGGTCTCCCGGTCGGTGACCTTGGCCTCCTGCAACGTCTTCACGCTGCCGTCGGCCTCGATCCGGAACACCAGCGCGCCGGTGTAGCCCGCGTGGCTGTCCTTGCCGAAGGCGAACGGCGTGAGCCCCGGCCCCTTCAGCTCACCGGACGACATGGCGTCCATGATCTTCTGCCGGGTCAGGTCCTTGCCCGCGGCCTTGAGGGCCTGGCCGAACGTGTACGCCATCACCATCCCGTAGACCAGCGTGTCGGTGAACGCCTCCTGCGGGATGTACTTGCCGTGGATCTCCTTGAACAGCGCCGTCCACGGGTCGTCCTCACCGCGCACGCTCGGCAGGTAGCGGGTGCCGATGATGCCGGTCAGCAGCGCCCCGCCGGACACCTGCGTGCCGCCCTGCTTCGCGAACTGCTCGACCAGGCCGGTCAACGTCGCCGGGTCGGCGCCGATGCTGCTCACCACGAGCTGCGGCTTGTAGCCGATCTTCAACGAGGTCAGGATCGTCAGCGCGGTGAACGCCGGGATGCACTCGCACACCACGACCTCGGCGCCCGCCGCCTGCAACGCCGAGACCTGCGGCGTCACGTCGGTGTTGGCCGGGTCGTAGGTCTTGCGGTCGACGATCTGGTCCTTGATGTACTGGTCGAGGCCCTTCTGCGTGTCGGTGCCGATGTCGTCGTTCTGCACCAGCAGGCCGACCTTCTTGCCCGCCAGGTTGTCCCTGATGTACTGGCCCTGGATCTTGCCCTCGCGGGTGTAGTCCACCTGGTAGCCGAAGGTGTTGGGGTGCTTGTCCGGCGCGTCCCACATCAGCGCGCCCGAGGACACCAGCAGGTCCGGCACGCCCTCGGAGGTGAGGTAGTCCAGCACCTTCGAGTGCGTCGGGGTGCCGAGCCCGCCGACCAGCGCGAAGACCTTCTCCTCCAGCACCAGCTTCTTGACGACCTCGACCGTCTTGGTCGGGTTGTAGCCGTCGTCCTCGACCTTGTAGGTGATCTTGCGGCCGTTGATGCCGCCGCCGTCGTTGATGTAGTCGAAGACGGCCCTCGCGCCCACGGAGATCTTGCTGTAGCCCGGCGCGGCAGGCCCGGTCAGCGGCTGGTGCGTGCCGATGACGACCTCGGTGTCGGTGACCCCCGGAGCGGGTTCGCCGTTCTGGGAGCCGCCGCTGCCCGTGGGCGTCTCACCCGCTCCGCCGCAGGCGGCGAGCACCAGCGCGGAGGCCAGCACGATCGCGGTGGCGGATCGACTGCTTCTCATAGTTCTCCTCGTTGAGAAGGGGCCGGGCGTCGCACCCGGACCCACAGCTTGCGCAGGCCGCCCTGGATCCCCGCCGGGAAGGCGAGGACGATCACGATGAGCACCACGCCGTACAGGGCGAGCGGGAGGTTGTCGGAGATGTCGCTGCGCAGGCTCAGCACCTCGGCCAGGTCGTCGGTCCACACCTGGAAGTAGACGAGCGCGATGGCGCCCCACAGCGCGCCCCACAGGCTGCCCAGCCCGCCGAGCACCAGCGCCGCCAGCAGGCTCAGCGACAGCGCCACGGTGAACGAGCCGGGCGCGGCCGTGCCGAGCAGGAACGCCTGGAGGCCACCGGCCAGTCCGCCGCACGCCGAGCTCACCAGGAACGCCAGGATCTTCGTCCGTCCCACGTGGACACCCGCCAGGGAGGCGGCGACCTCGTCGTCGCGCACCGCCCGCAGAGTCCGGCCGAGCTTGCCGCGCGCCAGGTTCGCCAGCACGACCAGCGCCAGCAGCACCGCCAGCCACACGATCCAGGCCTGCCACCGGGTCGACGGGATCGTCCCGACGAGCCCGGCGGGCTGGCTGTTGACCGTGAAGCTCAACCCGTTGCTGCCCGCGAGCAGCTCCGGGAACCGCTGCGTCACGGCGGGCAGGCCCACGGCCAGCGCGAGAGTGGCACCGGCCAGGTACGGGCCGCGCAACCGGGCCGCCGCGGCGCCCGCCAGCAGTCCGGCGACACCGCCCGCGACCGTCGCCAGCAGCAGGTCGGCCCAGATCGGGAACGCGGGCACCCGCTTCACCAGCAGCGCGACCGTGTAGGCGCCGATGAACATGAAGGCGCCGTGCCCCAGCGAGACCTGGCCGTTGAACCCGGTCAGCAGCGCCAGCCCGGCCACCGCGATCAGGTAGTAGCCGACGGTCGCGATCCGCAGGTTCGTGAACGGGTCCGTGGCGAAGGTGAGCAGGACCAGCAGAACCAGGGCGCCCACCGCCGCCAGCAGGTGGACGACGACCGGGGGGAGTTTGTTCAGCATCAGACCCGCCTCGCCGTAGCTCGACCGAACAGACCGGCGGGCCGCACCGCCAGCACCGAGACCAGGATCGCCAGCGCCGCCAACGGCACCAGTTCGGGGCCCAGCAGGCCGGACACGTACGACAGCCCGATCCCGAGGGCCAGGCCACCGATGATCGTGCCCAGCGGGTTGTCCAGCCCGCCCAGCACCGCCGCGGTCAACGCGAACACGAACACCTCGTCCAACGTGGTCGGGGAGATGAACGGGGGGACGGCCAGCATCCCGGCCAGCGAGCCCACGGCCGAGGCCAGGCCCCAGCCGATGGTCAGCATCACGCCGACCCGGACCCCCAGCAGCCGCGCCACCTCGGGGTTGAACGCCGCCGCCCGCATCCGCAGGCCCAGCGACGTGAACTTGAACAGCAGCAGCACGCCCGCCGCCGTCACGACGACGGCCAGCACGGCGAACAGGTCGGCGGCGGAGAACCGGCCGCGGAAGTCGAACGCGTAGGAGAACGCGTGCGGCTCGTTGGACCAGATCATCCCCGACACCGCCTGGAGCACCAGCAGCAGCCCGAGCGTCGCGATGATCGCGCTCAGCTCGCCCGCGTCGCGCAGCGGCCGGATCAGCAGCCGCTCCACCGCGAGCCCCAGCAGCGTGCCCACCACGATCGCCGCGGCGAACCCCAGCCAGTAGCTGCCGGTGCCCTTGGTGACGGAGTAGGCGATGTAGGCGGAGATCAGCGCGAGCGCGGGCTGGGCGAAGTTCACCACGCGCGTGGCGCGGTAGATGATCACCAGCGACAGGCCCAGCGCGGCGTAGACCGCCCCGCTGGACAGGCCTGCCAGCGTCAGGTTGACGAACGTCGTCATCGGCCTCCCTTTCCGATCAGAAGCCGAGGTAGGCGTGGCGGAGCTGGTCGTCGGCGAGCAGCGTCGCGGCGTCGTCGGACGCCACCACCTCGCCGAGCCCCAGCACGAACCCGTGGTCGGAGATGGACAGCGCGCTGCGCGCGTTCTGCTCGACCAGCAGCACGGTCAACCCGGTGTCGGCGCGCAGGTCGCGCAGCACCGCCATGATCCTCGCGGCCACCAGCGGCGCCAGCCCGAGCGACGGCTCGTCCAGCAGCAGCAGCCGGGGTCTGCCCATCAGCCCGCGGCCGATGGCGAGCATCTGCCGCTCACCGCCGGACAGCGTTCCCGCGGGCTTGCCGCGCCGGGGGACCAGCGGGGGGAACAGCTCCAGCACCTCGTCCAGCGCCTTCGCGCGGTCCGCGCGGTCGGACCGCCACAGCGCCCCGAGCCGCAGGTTCTCCTCCACGGTCAGCTCGGGGATCACCCCGCCGCCCTCGGGCACGTGCGCGACGCCGAACCGCGCGATGGCGTCGGTCGGCATCGCCGTGATGTCCCGGCCGAACGCGGTGACGCGCCCCGAACCGGCCCGCACCAGGCCGCTGATCACCCGCAGCAGCGTCGTCTTGCCCGCGCCGTTGGCCCCGAGGATGGCGGTGATGCTGCCCTCCTCCACCTTCAGGCTCACGTCCGACAGCGCCCGCACCAGCCCGTAGTGGGCGGTCACGCCCTCGATCTCAAGCACTGGGCAGCTCCTCTGGTGCGGTGCCGAGGTACGCGTCGGCGACGGCGGGGTCGGCGCGCACCTCGTCGGGGGTGCCGGAGGCGATGACCTCGCCGAAGTCGAGCACCACCACCTCGTCGCACACCCGCATCACCAGGTCCATGTGGTGCTCCACCAGCACGACCGCCGTCTTCTCGGTCAGCCCCTGGATGCGGTCGGCCAGCTCGTCCATCTCACCGCTGGACAGGCCGCTCGCGGGTTCGTCGAGCATCAGCAGCTCGGGCTCGGACACCAGCGCGCGGGCCAGCGCCACGCGCTTGCGCACGCCGTAGGGGAGGGCGCCGGGGTGCAGGTGGGCCACGTGGGCGACGTCGAGCTCGGTCAGCACGGCCATCGACCGGTCCCGCAGGTCGCGCTCGTCCCGCGCCGACCTGCCCGTGCCCAGCAGCGAGGCCAGCGCGCCCGTGCGAGCCAGCCTGCCCGCACCGGTCATCACGTTCTCCAGCACCGTGAGACCGCCGAACAGGCCGAGTCCCTGTAGTGTTCGGGCGATCCCGAGCCCCGCGAGCTGGTCGGGCCGGTGCTTGCGCAGCGGTTCGTCCTTCCACCGCAGTTCGCCGGTCTCCGGTCGGATGAAGCCGCACACGACGTTGAACAGCGTCGTCTTGCCCGCTCCGTTGGGTCCGATGACGCCGACGACGGTCCGCGGTCGGATGGTCAGGGAGACCTCGCTCAGGGCCACCAGTCCGCCGAACCGGACCGTGACACCGCCTACATCCAGCAACTTCTCGTGGGAAGTGATCGTCATTGGTCTCGATTCCCGGACGGTGGTGATTCGCAGCAGTCTGGGCGGATCACCCGTGCGCGGCATCGGTGGAACCACCAGTCGTGGGCCCTCAAAACTAACGTTGATAGGTAAATTCGGGCAGAGCCCTTCCCCATCTCGTCACACGCGCGCAACACTGTCCGCTATGGCGCCCGAGGTCGTTTTGCGTGGACGGCAGCAGGAGCGCGCGGCCGTTCGGGAGCTGCTCGACACCACGCGGGCCGGGCGCGGATCGGCCCTGGTCGTGACGGGTGGGCTCGGGTCGGGCAAGACCGCGCTGCTGCGCCTGGCGCGCACCGCCGACTTCCGCGTGCTGACCGCGCACGGCGTGCCGGACGAGACCGACCTGGAGCTCGCGGGCCTGCACCGGCTCCTGCACCCGCTGGCCGACCGCCTCCCCGAGGCGCTGCGGATCGCGGTCGGA
This sequence comes from Umezawaea sp., assembly GCF_057122925.1. NCBI lineage: Bacteria > Bacillati > Actinomycetota > Actinomycetes > Pseudonocardiales > Pseudonocardiaceae > Umezawaea > Umezawaea sp. Next base: position 12,570 of record NZ_DBNGPQ010000173.1, read on the forward strand.
CTCGCGCCCGGCGCCACCCCGCGCCGCACGTTCGCCCTGCACGCCGAGGTCCACCGGCTGCTGTGCGACCTGGCCACCCAGCGCCCGGTGCTCGTGCTCGTCGACGACGCCGGACTGCTCGACCGCCCGTCGCTGGACGCACTGGCGTTCCTCGCCCGCCGCGTCGCCGACCACCGCCTCGCCGTGCTGTTCGCGCTGGAACCCCACCGCGGCGACAACCCCCTCACCGGCCTGCCCGTGCTGCCCCTGAGGCCGCTCGACGACCCCGCCGCGATGGCCCTGCTCGCCGACCACAACCCCCTCGGCGTGTCGGAGGACTTCGCCGAGGACGTGCTCGACCGCGCGGGCGGCAACCCCCTCGCGCTGGTCGAACTCGCGCGCACCGGCGAACTGCCGCCCGACAGCGTGCTGCGCGCCCGCCTGCGGACCCGGTTCCGGGCGCTGTCACCGGACGCGCGGCGGCTCGTCCTGCTGGCCGTGGCCGACGAGGACCTCGAACTCGACACCGTCGTGCACGCCGAGCTGGAGCTGGACCCGCTGGAGGAGGCCCGCGACAGCGGCCTGCTCGTGCTGCGCGGCGAGCACGTCGCCGTGTCGACCGGCCTCACCCGGTCCGTGCTGGCCACCGAGGTGCCGATCAGCGAGCACCGCCGGGCGCACGAACTGCTCGTGGGCGTCCTGGACCCCGACCAGCACCGGTCGCGGTGGCTGTGGCACCACGCGGCGATGAGCCGGGGCGCGACCGACGGGCAGGCCGCCGAACTCGCCGCCGCGGCCGAGCGGGCCAGGCGCTCCGGCGACTACGGCGCGTCCTCCCAGGCCTACCAGCGCGCCGCCGCGCTCACCCGGTTACCGGAGGCCAGGGCGGGCCACCTGATCGCCGCCGCGGCCGACCACTGGTCGGTCGGCAGGCCGCGCCGGTCGCGGGCGATGCTCCGCGAGGCCCGCGCCCACACCCGCGGCCGGGAGCTGCGCGGCATGGCGGAGTTCGTGCGCGGCGGCATCGAACTCGGCGACGGCGTCCCCGGCTCGGCCGTCCGGAGCCTGCTGAAGGCGTCGGACGACCTGCTCGACTCCAACCGCACCCTCGCCATCACCGCGCTGGTCTTCGCCGCCGAGGCGGGCAGCATCGCGGGCGACCAGGCCGACCACGCCGCGACCGCCGCCCGTGCCGCGAGCCTGCGCCTGCCGGACGAACCGCCCGTGACCCAGCTGATGCTCGACCACCTCGAAGGCATGGCCGCCACGTTCGCGGGCCGCCACCGGGTCGCCATGCCCGCGCTGGACCGGGCCACGCGGCTCGCCACGGGCCTGTCCGACCCCCGGTCGAAGATCTGGGGCAGCCAGGCCGCCTACGTGCTCGGCCACGCCACCCGCTCGCTGGAGCTGGCCACCCAGGCCGTGGCCGCCGCGCGGGACAGCGGCATGGTCTCGCTCGTGCCGTGGGCGCTGGTCTACCGGTCGCTCGCGGCACTGCTGCTGGACCAGCACTCCATCGCGCTGGACAGCTCGCTGGAGGGCGTCCGCGAGGCGACCGCGATGGGGCAGCCCAACACCGTGGTCGACCACCTGACGATCCTGGCGCTGATGGCGGCGTTGCAGGGCAACAAGGCCACCGCCGTGCACCGCCTGCACCTGGCCGCCGCCGACGTCGCCCGGCGCGGGCTCGGCAGGCCGAGCACGTTCAGCTCGTGGGCGCTCGCGTGCGTGGACCTGGTCGACGACCGTCCCGTGGACGCGCTCAACCGGCTGCGGCTGCTGGCCGTCGGCACCGGCCGCGTCCACCCGGGCATCAAGGTGATGACCGCGCCGCACTTCGTGGAGGCGGCGGTGGCGTGCGGCCAGCAGGCCAAGGCCGCCAACGTGCTGCGCCAGTACGAGGGCTGGGCGATCAGCACCGGCTGCCCCGCCAGGCTCGCGCTGTCGCACCGGTCCCGCGCCCTGCTCGCCGGCGCCGAACCCGTGGCGGACGACCACTTCCGCGAGGCCATCCGCCTGCACCGCGCGGGCGGCACCCCGATGGAACTGGCCAAGACCGAGCTGTTCTACGGCCACCGCCTCCGCCGCAGCCGCCAACCCAAGGCCGCGCGCGAACACCTCCGCGACGCCCTGAAGATCTTCCAGCAGTACGACTCCGAGCACTTCGTCAACCGCGTCCGCGCCGAACTGCGCGCCTCCGGCGACACCATCGTCCCCACCCGCACCGCCCCCAGCACCGACCTGACCCCGCAGCAGTCCCAGATCGCCAGGCTGGTCGCCGAGGGCGCCACCAACCGAGAGATCGCCGCGCAGCTGTTCATCAGCCACCGCACCGTCGAACACCACCTGCGCAACATCTTCGCCCGCCTGGAGGTCCGCTCGCGCGTGGAACTGACCCGCCTGCTCGGCTGAACCCGCTGGACGCCGCGCCGCCCGGTTCCCCACCGCGCCGCGATGTTCGGCTACGAGTGGCGCGGCCACTTCGACAACGCCGCCGTCAACGCCCTGCACGCCGAGGGTTTCGACCACCGGGTCCTCGACGACGACTGGTGGACGCAGGTGAACCGGCACAGCCTCGGCTGGGTCTGCGCGAAGCGGGAGGACGACCTGGTCGGGTTCGTCAACGTCGCGTGGGACGGCGCGATCCACGCGTTCATCCTCGACACCCTGGTCGCCACGGCGGTGCGGCGCCGGGGAGTGGGCCGCCAGCTCGTCGCCCACGCCGCCGGCCACGCCCGCGCCGCCGGGTGCGAGTGGCCGCACGTCGACCTCGCCGACCACCTCGAACCGTTCTACCTCGACACCTGCGGCTTCCGCCCGAGGAAGGCGGGCTTGATCGCGCTGCGAGCCGGCCGTCACGGGCGCCCCGCTATGGTCGTCACCCGCTCAGGCACCTGGAGGACCCGCATGCCGTCGACCGTTCGAGACGCCCTGGCCGCGCTCGCCGCACTGCTCGCGCCCGGCGAGCACGACGTGGCCGACCGCGTGACGAGCGCCCACGACGACCCCGAGGCCTACCTGCGGGCGCACGCCGACCAGCTCGACGAGCGCGGCGTCGACGAACCGGTCCCCACCTTGGCGTGGATCGCCCTCGTGGACGCGCTCGCCGACCGCGACCTGCTCGCCGAGGTCGACTGGAAGGAGGACCCGCGGGAGGTCGTCGACCGGTTGCGGACCCTCCGGTCCACCCCGGCGAACGCGGGGGCCTGGATCTGGCTGGAGGACACCGACATCCACGTCGCCACCCACGACTTCCTCGAACTGGCGGGCACCCGGCTGCGCGAGGCGGGCACGGCCCTCGCCGTCCTCGACATCGAGTCGGACTGCTACCCGCTGGTGCTGCTGCCCGCCGGCCGCGGTCGCGACCTCGTCGACCTGGCCACCGCGGCGGGGTTCACCGCGGACGTGCTCGGCGCCGCGCGGAGCTGACGCGGGAGGGCGTGACCTCGACAAGGAGCGCGCGGTCGTCCATGCTCGTGATCTCCCCCGGCACGACCCCCATGATCGACACACCCGTCGAGTCGTGGAAGTGTTGCGGAGGAAGCCGAACGAAGCACGGAGGGTCCGGTGGAAGAGTCCGCCCAGTGGCACGCCGAGGAGGTCGTGCTGAAGCTGATCGCGGTCGCCAGTCGTTCCAGCACCATCTGCTTCCTGGCCGCGGTCTGGTCGATCATCGCGCCCCTGGCGTTCGACCGCTCGGTCATCAGCGAGGACCTCGCCGGGTTCTGGGTGGTCGTGTCGATCGGCGGCGGGGTGCTGGTGCTGTCCATGGTCCGCGCGATGGCGCCGCTGGACGCCCCGTGGCTGAGCGTCGTCACGGCCGTACTGGGCATCTGGTCGATCGGCCAGACCCTGCGCAGCTACAGCCTCACCGACGGCATGCCGATCGCGATCAGCGGGATCGTCGTCGGGTCGGCGATCATCGCCGCCTCCGCGACCAGCGCCGCCGCGACGTACCGGGCCCAGCGGATAACGGCGGGATAACGTTCGCCCGTCTCGATGAGCCGACCTTCAGCCCCGTCCGTACACCCACCCGTTGGCGTCCATCGGTTCCCACCGGGGGAGGACTGGCGTGGTGATCCTTCGAGTCGTGCGAGCGGCGGTGCTCACCGGGTTCCTGGCCGCCGCCTTCCTGCTGCTGGTCGTCGTCGGCAGCGCCGTCGCCACCGACGGCGTCGCCGTGTCCCCCTCCTGCACCGCACCGCTGACGCAGTGCGTCCCCGCCAGGATCACCCTCGTCGGGGACGCCACCGTCCTGGCCGCGCAGACCGAGACCACCCGGGCCCCGGCGCAGAACACCGGCTCCGTGGTGCAGAAGACCGGACCGGCCGCCGCCGCCACCGCGCGCACCATCGACATCATCGTCGTGGCGAGCCTCGCCGCCCTCGCCCTGTGGGTGTGGGTCCGCAACGCCTCCACCCGCAAGGGCCACTAGGACGTCCGGATCCCCGCGGCGTAGGCCAGCAGCGCCAGCCGAACCCTGTTGTCCGCGCCCGTCTTCGTCAGCAGCGACCCGACGTGCGTCTTCACCGTGGTCACGCCCAGGTGCAGCCGCTCGGCGATGTCGGCGTTGCTCAACCCGTGCGACAGCAGCACCAGCACGTCCCGCTCACGAGGCGTCAACGGCGGCAGCACCTCCTCCCGAGCGGCGGGCCGGTGCCGTCCGGCCGCCCGGCTGACCACCCGCCGCAGCACGGCCGGGCTGAACGGCGGCTCGCCCGCAGCCGCCCGGTGGATCGCCGCCAGCAGCTCCTCGGGCGCGGAGTCCTTGAGCAGGAACCCGTACGCGCCGACCGCCAGCGCCCCGTAGAGGTGCTCGTCGTCGTCGAACGTCGTGACCACCACGACCCTCGTCCGCGGGTGCCGTTCGAGGATGCGCGCGGTGGCGGTGACACCGTCCACACCCGGCATCCGCAGGTCCATCAGCACGACGTCCGGGCGGTGCTCGTCCACGACCCGCACCGCCTCGTGCCCGTTGGCCGCCTCGGCCACGGTCTCCACGTCCGGCGCGGAGTCGCAGAGGATCCGCAGCCCCGCGCGGACCAGGCGCTGGTCGTCGACCAGCACGACGCGGATCACCGGTGCGCCCCCGAACCCGCTCGCGGGAGCCGCGCCGCGACGTGCCAACCCGTCGGTGTCGGACCGGCGCTGAAGGTGCCGCCGAGCACCGTGACCCGCTCGGCCATGCCGATCAGCCCGTGCCCCGGCCGACCGCCCGCGCACGGGCGCGCGGCACCGTCGTTGGACACCCCGATCTCGACGTGGTCGGCGGTCCCGCGCACGTCGACCTCCACGGCTGCGCCCGCGGGGGCGTGGCGCATCACGTTGGTCAGCGACTCCTGCACGATCCGCAGCACGGCCAGCCGCCGCACCGAGTCCAGACCGCCACCCCGCTCGGTGATGGCGCCGGTGACGTCGAACCCCGCCCGCTCGCACCGCTCGACCGCCTGCCGCAGCGCCGGGTCCAGGGCGTCCGGACCGAGCAGCGCGGTGTCCGACGCGCCGGGGGCCCGCAGCACCGACACCAGGTCGCGCAGGTCCTGGAGCGCGTCGGAGCCCGTCGCGTGCACGTCGTCCAGCGCCGCCCGGTAGGCGTCGACGTCCGGGGGCACGTGCCGGGCCACACCGACGCGCAGCACGATGCTGGACACGTGGTGGGCCACCAGGTCGTGCAGCTCGCGGGCGATCGACGTGCGCTCGGCCTCCCGCGCCGCGCGGACCTCGGCGTCCCTGATGCGCGCGGCGTCGAGACCCTCCCGGCGGTAGCGCCCGGCCAGCTCCCGCGACGACCGCAGGTGCCGCCCGACCAGCACCGGGAACCCCACCATGATGAGCACCCGCAGCACCGTGGGCACCGGTTCGGCACCGGGCTGCGAGGCCAGGTAGAACAACCCCACCGCGCACGCCGCGGTGGTCCCGCACGCCAGCCGCGGCAGCCACGGCCGTCTCATCGCGAGTTCACCCAGCGCGAGCCCGGCCAGCAGCTGCGCGATGCCGATGCTCGCGGGGCTCACGACCACGGCCAGCGCCAGCAGCCCCGACTCGGCGAGGCTCACGGCCAGCGGCCACCGGTCGCCCAGGACGACCAGCGCGCTGCCCACCAGCGTCACCGCCCACACCACCGGCGTCAGCGTGCCCCGCGGCTCGAACAGGAAGAACAGCGCGACCGGCGCCAGCGCGAGCGGGCCGAAGCGGATCGCCCACCGCACGCCGGCGGGCCAGGTCGAGTCCTCCGTCACAACACCCGAGCCTAGGTACTCCGACGGACCTCCGCCTCCTCCCGAGGGAGGAGGTGCCTCCTCCCGAAGGCTCGACGATCGGACCGGTGGGACGGTCCGCGCGGGTCCTCCGCTCACCACGATGGGCACCGCGACGTCCCCACCAACCCTGGAGGTCCCGTGATCTGGACCCGCCCCAAGTCCAAGGCGGTCCTCGCCGTCCGACTCCTCGTGGCCGCCGTGTTCCTCGCCTACGGCAGCGTGAAGCTGCTGGGCGGCCAGTACCACTACGGCGACTGGACCATCTCGAAGTCCACAGTGGACGGCACCTCGCTCGTGTGGGCCTTCTACGGCTACTCCCCGTTCTACGGCCGGGTCACGGGGCTGTTCGAGTTCATCCCCGCCGCCATGCTCCTGTTCCGCCGCACCACCTTCGTCGGCGCGGCGGCGCTGTTCGCGGTCGGCCTCAACATCACCCTGATGGACTTCGCGTTCGACTACCCGTTCGTGAAGTACCTGGCCGCCTGCTACACGATCCTGTGCGCGGTACTGGTCCTGCACGACAAGCCGAAGCTGACCGCCGTGCTCCGCGATCCGGCCGCCGATGCGTGACACGACGACCGCCGTCGTGGTCGGCTCCGGCCCCAACGGGCTCGCGGCGGCCGTGGCGCTGGCGGGGCGCGGGGCGGCGGTGACGGTGCTGGAGGCCGCGGACCGCGTCGGCGGCGGCACCAGGACGACCGAGAAGCTGGTCGCGGGCACGCTGCACGACGAGTGCTCCGCGGTGCACCCGATGGCCGCGCTCTCCCCGTTCCTGCGCGGACTGAGCCTGGAACGCCACGGCCTGCGGTGGCGCCACCCGGACGTGCTGGTCGCCCACCCGCTCGACGACGGGACCTGCGGAGCGCTGCACCGCTCGCTCGACACCACCGCGGCCGGACTGTCCGAACACGACGGGAAGCGGTGGCGCCAACTCTTCGGCCCCTTGGCCGACCGCGTCGAGCACACCGCCCCGGACCTGCTGGGCCCGCTGCTGCGCGTGCCCGGCAGACCCCTGGACGTGGCGAGATTCGGCCTGCGCGCCCTCCCACCCGCCGCCCTGCTGCGCAGGACGTGGACCGACGACACGACACAGAGCCTGTTCCTGGGCATCGCCGCCCACGTCATGCACGACCTCAACCGCCCGCTCACGTCCTCCGTCGCGGCCGTGCTGATCGCCGCGGGCCACCGAGTCGGCTGGCCCGTCGCCGAGGGCGGATCACGGGCGATCACCGACGCGCTGGCCCGGTTGCTGCTGGAACGAGGCGGCCGGATCACCACCTCCCACCCCGTCACCTCCCTCACCGACCTGCCCCGCGCCGACCTGGTCCTGTTCGACACGTCACCGAGCGGCGCGGCGGCCATCCTCGGCGACCACCTACCAGCAGGAGTGCGGCGGGCCTACCGGCGCTGGCGCCACGGCAGCGGCGCCTTCAAGGTCGACTTCGCCGTCCGCGACGGAGTGCCCTGGACAGCCGAGGCGTGCCGACGAGCCGGAACGGTGCACCTGGGCGGCAGCCCTCAAGAGGTCATCGACACGGCCAGGGCGGTGCACCGCGGCACCCTGCCGGACACCCCGTTCGTCCTGGTAGGCCAGCAGTACCTGGCCGACCCCACCAGATCCGCCGGGAACATCCACCCCATCTGGGCCTACGCCCACGTTCCCCACGCCTGCGCCGACGACGTCACCCAGGCGATCATCAACCAGGTGGAGCGCTTCGCCCCCGGCTTCTCCACCAGGATCGTGGCCGGCTCGACCAGGTCCACCAGCGACCTGGCAGCCGGCAACCCGAACTACGTGGGCGGCGACATCCTCACCGGCGCCAACACCCCGTGGCAGATGGTCGCACGCCCAAGACCCACCCCAAACCCCTACTACACCGGCGTTCCAGGCATGTACCTGTGCTCAGCCGCCACCCCGCCAGGCGCGGGCGTGCACGGCATGAGCGGCTACCACGCCGCCGAACAAGCCTGGAAAGCCCACCACCGCTGACCCG
>NZ_DBNGPQ010000174.1:0-37362 GCF_057122925.1 Umezawaea sp.
CCCAGCCGACCAGGCGGCGTGAGCGCAGGTCCATCACGATCGCGAGACAGGCGAAGGTGCCGTCGGTGATCGGTAGATAGGTGATGTCGCCGATGTAGGGGGGTGATCGGCGGCTGGGGTGCTTGAAGCCCCAGCCGAGCCGGTCTACTGCCGCGACCGCCCCGTGGTGGGTGGTGGTGCGGTGTCGGCGGCGCAGTCACAGCCCGGCCAGGCCGATGCCGCGCATGACCCGTGCGATGCGGTTGAGGTCGACCACGTGCCCGGCTTCGCCTAGGTCGACGGTGAGCCGCGGGACGCCATAGGTTTCGGTCGAGTCGCGATGGATGGTGTGGGTGCGGGCAGCCCCGATGACCTGGCACAACCTCTTCAGGCCGTGACATCGCTGGTGGTTTGCGACGGACTCCGAAGCTGTTCACCAGCGCGTCTCCCCTGCGAAACTCGTCGCCGCTGTGCGCGGGATGCTGCGTTCCTCCTCCACCTCGCGGATTCGTTTGCGCAGCGCTGCGTTCTCGTCCTCGGCCGAACCCGCCGACGATCCGGTCGCGGAGTGGCCGTCGTCGATCCGGATCCAGTTGCGGAGCGTCTCGTGGCTGGTGTCGAGGTCCTGGGCCACCGTTCTGGTCGTCGTGCCCGGTCGGGACCGGTAGAGCGCGACCGGCCTCGGCCCGGAACTTTGACGGGTGGTGCTTCATCGCCATCCGTGCGGGGCTCCTCTCTACCCGGATCGTCCGGATCTGAGTCCGTCTGGTGTCCGCCATCGGGGTCAGGGCCCGTGGTCGTCGGCTGACCTGGGTGGATCGTTCGTTGTCGTCATTGATGCGGGGCCGGGTTGGTCCAGATCGTGTTCTCCCCTGTGTCGTAGCTCGGTGGCGATGGCTGCGAGCTGCACCGTTGCCTGGTAGCCGACCTGGGGAGTCGACGCTCACGTCCCCGGCGGTGCCCTGGCCCACCGACACGCGCTGGTCGCGTCCTCGACACACGACCTGGCGTCGGTGATCGGGCTTGGCGCGGACCGGATTTCCTTGCATGGCGGCGTCGGGTGGTGGGCTGGGGTTGGCTGGTCGTGTGGGGACGTCCGAATGGGGGTACCTACCACCTGCGTGGCCTCGTCTCGGAGATGGCGGGCCCTAAAGCTCGTGGTGGGAGGCTCGTGAAACCGGTTCTGAAGCTGCCAGCGGCGCTCGACCTCAGCCGGTTCCCGCATCCGCCGTTGTCGGCCGTGCGGCTCTGGGTTGCCGAAGTGCTCTGCGGTGCGTCCGAGGATTGCGTGGACGACACCGTCCTGTTGGTCAACGAACTCGTGTCGAACGTGTACGACCACGCGACTCCACCCTGCCGGGTGAGGGTGTCCGAACTGCCCGAGCAGTACGGGGTGCGGGTCGAGGTCGACGACGGAGAAGCTGATCTCCTGCCTGTGATGGGTACTTCGCGGTTGGGGAAGTACCGAGGACGGGGCCTGGTGCTGGTCGAACGGGTCGCCGAGCGGTGGGGGATCTCGCGGCGGACCTGGGGGAAGACGGTGTGGGCCGAACTGGCCTACCGGACCGCCAGGCCGTTGCACGCCGTGTGATCCAGGCCGTGTGAGCGGGTGCGGTCGAGGTGATCCGGGCCGTGTGAGCGGGTGCGGCCGAGCTGCGGCTCAGGGCGCAGCCGGGCGCACGGGTACGAGGTCGGGAGCGGGACAGTGGGCTCTGCGTGAGTCCACCGGTGATCTGCCCGCCAGCACCGCAGCCACGGCCGGGGCGCGGATGGTGACCACGTCGAACAGGCCCACGGCGTCCAGCGCGGACTTCAGGGTGCGGAGTTGGGCGGCGGCGCCCTCGTACTCCGGACTGCCCTCCGGCGCGGACTCCAGGACCTTGGCGTTCACGATGAAGGCGGCGATGGTGCCCTTGCGGACGTACTCGTCGCCGAAGCGGGTGCCTTCCTCGCCGTCGGCGAGGACGTCCTGCGGGGTGGTGGCCATGGAATCTCCCGGTGCTTGGGTGCGTGCCGCTTGCACGTAGATGGGACTGTAGCCGATGTGCGTGCCGCTTGCACGTACACTGATCGGGTGCATTCCGCCGCCGCTCGTGTCGAGGCCGCTCTCGGCCTGCTGCTCCGCCGCAGCACCAGGGCTCACCTGTACGACGACCTGGTGTCCGACGTGACCGGGGTCGACGAGACGACGTACCCGGTGCTGAGCGGGATCGCGCGGATGGAGCCGGTGAGTTCGACGCGGCTCGCGGACGAGATCGGGATCGATCGGACGGCGACCACCCGGTACGCGGCGCGGCTGGAGAAGGCCGGGTTGGTGGTGCGGGAGCCCGATCCGGGGGACGCGCGGTCGACGCTGCTGCTGCTCACGGACGACGGGCGGGCCGCGATCGACTCGGCTCGGCGGCGGCTGGTGGACCGGCTGGACGAGATCGTGGCGGAGTGGTCGCCCGCGGAGGCCGAGCTGTTCGCGACGGTGTTGGAGCACCTGGTCGGCAAGCTCAGACCCGAGTCCTGAGTGGACGTTCTCCCCGATCCTTGTGCCCGCTCGTCGGGGAGATCACAATGGGCTGCCTCAGCGAGGCTGGTGGGGCACATGGCGGACGGCGCACACCCGAGGGTGTCGAGACGGCGCGAGGTCAGCCACGCCAGCGCGCGCTCGGTGCTGATGACGGTGCTGGGCGAGTACGTGCTGCCCCGCCGGGCGCCGGTCTGGACGTCGACGGTGGTCGAGGTGCTGGCCCTGTTCGGGGTCGAGGAGAAGTCCGCGCGCCAGGCGCTGTCCCGCACGGCCGCGGAGGGCTGGTTGCGGTCGGAGCGGGTGGGGCGGCGGGTGCGGTGGTGCCTGACGGCGCCGGGGCACCGGTTGCTGGCGGAGGGCGCTCACCGGGTCTCCGAGTTCGGCCGAGAGCAGGGCGACTGGGACGGGCGGTGGCTGATGCTGTTCGTGACGGTGCCCGAGGCGAAGCGCGACCTGCGGCACCGGGTGCGGACGCGGTTGACGTGGTCGGGGTTCGGGTCGCCGCAGCCGGGGGTGTGGGTCAGTCCGGACACGCGCAGGCAGGCCGAGGCGGCGAGGATCATCGCCGAACTGGGGGTCGAGTCACCGGTGATGTCGTTCGTCGCCGAGTTCGGCTCGATCGGCGAGGTGGACGACCTGGTGGCGCGGGCGTGGGACCTGAGCGACCTGACCCTGCGGTACCAGGACTTCATCGACGAGTTCAGCGGAGTGCGGCCGACCACCGGGCAGAACGCGCTGCACGCGCAGACCCTGCTGGTCCACGAGTGGCGCCGGTTCCCCTTCCTCGACCCGGACCTGCCCTCCGTGCTGCTGCCGGAGAACTGGACCGGCGCGAAGGCCGCGGAGCTGTTCCACAGCAAGCACCACGAGTGGCGGGCCGCCTCCCAGCGGCACTGGGACGACGTCCTGGCCTAGAAGTCGTCCGGGTCGATCCTCGTCCTGGTGAGGTAGCCCGGCCACGAGGACTTCGGAGCCTTGGCGGGGTTGCGCCGCGCCTGCTCCACGACCAGCCGCTTCAACTCCACCTCGATGTCGAGCCTCGGGTAGGCCCGTTCGAACTCCGCGCTGCCCTCGCCGAAGTCGGCGAGCACGCCGAGGCGGGTGAGCATGGTGATCGGACCGCGCCGCTCGGCGATCTGGCCGGACGTGTGCAGCGCGATGGCCTCCCACACCTGGTCGACGGCCCGCGCGGGCACGCCTTCGGCCGTGAGGAACGCGGCGGCGGCGTCCGCGCCCTCCACCTCGAACCGGACCGGACCGTCGAAGGCGTCGGCGGTGCCGATGTCGTGCAGCACGCACGCCTGGAACAGGGTGTCGGCGTCGTGCTCGACGGCGTCGCGCTCGGCGATGGCGGCGGCGTGCAGGTAGGTGCGCACGCTGTGGTTGAGGACGGGGGGCGCCTCGTGCAGGCGGGCGAAGTCGAGCACCCGCAGGGACAGGACGTCGTTCGGCAGGAGGATCACGGGTACGAGGCTAGTGGCGGCGGCCGGTACCGGAGGGGTCACCCGCCACCCCCCCGAAAGGATGGAGCTGTCGCTTCCGGTGACGCGAACCGGTCAGTTCGTCGCCCGTTTTCGCACTTCGCTGAGAACTTCGCTCCCCGCCTTACGCCGAATTGACCACTCACCGTGACAAAGTGGTGGGGTTCGCGGTGCCTATGAGGGGTGGCGTCCATGCGTGGTCTCGTGGTGGTGTTCGTGGTCGCCGTGGTGCTCGCCGGTGGAGCCCCCGCGTCCGTGGCCCAGCCGGACCCGTCCTCGTCCGCTCCGTCGAGCACGACGACGCCCCCTCCGGAGACGACGACCCCGCCTCCGACCACGACGCCCGCACCCCCCACCACCACGGTCCCCCCGACCACGACCGTTCCCCCGACGACGACCACCCCGCCCGCCGCCACCACCACGCCGCCCGCGGGCAGCACGACCACCGCGCCGCCGTCCTCGTCGTCGTCCTCGACCGCCGCGCCGACCACGACGCCGACGCTGCCGAACTCCCCCGCCGTGCCGAACTCGGCGGAGATGACCAGGTACCTGGAGTTGAGCCAGGCCGCGGCCACCGCCAACCAGGACGCGCTCGCCGCGCAGCAGAACCTGCTCGACAAGCGCGCCGCGGCCGAGAAGGCGACGACGGACGCGGCGGCGTCGAAGAAGGCCGCCGAGGACGCCGTGCTGGCCGCGGCGAAGGCGAAGACCCTCCAGGAGGAGTCGAGGGCGCTGGCCACGACCTTGCAGGACGAGGTCGACCACCTGGTGGAGATCTCGTTCAAGGGCCTGCGCCTCAACGGGCTTGCGGCGGTGTTCAGCAGCGAGTCGCCCGAGGAGTACCTCGACGCGGCGATGATCATGGACGTCTACGCCGAGCGGCACGGCGCGATGGTCGCGACGGCGCAGAGGGCGGCTGACGACGCCACCGCGGCGCAGAAGAAGGCCGAGGACGCCCGCGCGCAGGTCGAGGCCACCAGCAAGAAGGCCGAGGAGGACCGCGGCACCGCCCAGCGGCTGGCCGACGAGGCGCTCGCGGCCGTGGCTCTGGCCGACCAGCGCAAGGCGGGTCTGGACGGCACGGTGACCGAGGTGCGGCAGGCGCTCGGCGCGCTCGCCCCGGCAGACCTGGCCCGGCTGTCCGGCACCGGACCGTCGGTCAACCCGAACATCCCGGCGGGCGCGGCCGGTGACGCGCTGCGGTTCGCGCTCGGCGAGCTGGGCAAGCCGTACGTGTGGGGCGCCGTCGGGCCGGACACCTACGACTGCTCCGGGCTCATGCAGACCGCGTACCGCAGGGCGGGCGTGACCATCCCGCGCGTCACCTACACGCAGGCCCTGATCGGCACCGCCGTGCCGCGCGACCAGGTCAGGGCCGGTGACCTGATCCTCTACCGAGCCGACCTCGGGCACGTGGCGATGGCGATCGACGGCACCTACGCGGTGCACGCCCCGACCTCGGGCGAGACGGTCAAGGTGTCGCCCATCGACGCCATCGGTCCGGTCGCGACGATCCGCCGCGTCGTGGGCTGACGAACCCGATTTCCACCGGGCGGGATACTGGGCTCAAGGAAGTACGAGCCTGGAGGTCTAGCGGTGTTGCAGGGTGACGTCGGAGTGGAACTGGGTCGTCGGGTGGCGGTAGCGCTGCGCACGGCCCTGGGTGTGGACATCACCCCGGCCGAGGCGCTCGTGCGACCCTCCACCCGCGAGGGTGTGGACTACCAGTGCAACGTGGCCATGAGCCTGGCCAAGAAGCTGGGGAAGGCGCCGCGCGACGTGGCGCAGGCCGTGGTCGAGCACCTGGACTCGGCGGACCTGGTGGAGACCCCGGAGATCGCCGGGCCGGGGTTCGTGAACCTCGTGCTGCGCACCGAGTGGTTGCAGGACCAGGCCGCCGGTCTGCTCGGCGACGACCGGATGGGCGCCGCGGCGACCGACGCCCCGCGCCGGGTCGCGATCGACCTGTCGAGCCCGAACGTGGCCAAGGAGATGCACGTCGGCCACCTGCGGTCGTCGATCATCGGTGACGCGATCATGCGGCTGCTGCGCTTCGCGGGCCACGAGGTGATCCCGCACAACCACCTCGGCGACTGGGGCACGCCGTTCGGGATGCTCATCGAGCACCTCGTGGACGAGGGGTGGAAGGCCGGGTCCGGGTCGCACTCGATCAGCGACCTCAACGGGTTCTACGTGGCGGCGCGCAAGAAGTTCGACGCCGACCCGGACTTCGTCGAGCGGGCCCGGCTGCGGGTCGTGGCGTTGCAGGGCGGCGACGAGGAGACGCTGGCGCTGTGGCGCGGGCTCGTGGAGGAGTCCACCCGGCACTTCGAGAAGGTGTACGAGCTGCTGGGCATCGGGCTCACGTCGGCCGACGTCTACGGGGAGAGCTTCTACAACCCCTACCTCGCCGACACCGTCGCCGAGCTGGAGGCCAAGGGGTTGACCGAGGTCAGCGACGGGGCGCTGTGCGTGTTCCCGCCCGGCTTCACCAACCGCGAGGGCGACCGGCTGCCGCTGATCATCCGCAAGAGCGACGGCGGCTACAACTACGCCAGCACCGACCTCGCCACGATCCGGTACTGGGTCCGCGAGCGCGAGGTGACCGACCTGCTCTACGTCGTCGGCACGCCGCAGGCGCAGCACTTCACGATGGTGTTCGCCGCCGCGCGGCAGGCGGGCTACCTCACCGACCAGCACGCCGAGCACGTCGGGTTCGGCTCGATCCTCGGTGAGGACGGCAAGACCATCCGGTCGCGGGCGGGCGGCACGCTCAAGCTCGTCGACCTGCTGACCGAGGCCGTCGACCACGCCGCCGCCGTGATCGCCGAGCGCACCGCGTTCGACGCCGAGGAGCAGGCGCGGCTGGCGAAGGTCGTGGGCATCGGCGCGGTGAAGTACGCGGACCTGTCGAACGACCGCGAGCGCGACTACGTGTTCACCTGGGAGAAGATGCTGGCCAAGGAGGGCAACACCTCGGTGTACCTCCAGTACGCCAACGCCCGCATCCGCTCGATCCTGGCGAAGGCGGGGTCGGTGCCGTCGGCGGGCGCGCCGGTCGTGCTGACCGAACCGGCCGAGCGCGCGCTCGTGGTGAAGCTGCTCGGGTTCCCGGCGGCGGTGGACGCGGCGATCGAGGCGTACTCGCCGCACAAGCTGACCACCTACCTGTACGAGACGGCCAGCACGTTCACCACGTTCTACGACGCCTGCCCGATCCTGAAGGACGGCACGGGCCCGGAGGCGCGCGAGTCCAGGCTGGTGCTCGCCCAGCTCACGTCACGGGTGCTCGTGCTCGGTCTGTCGCTGCTGGGCATCGACGCCCCCGAGCGCCTCTAGGGGTCCGGCCGCGGTCCGGTGCACGCCGAGCAGTTCCGCCGCGCCGCCACCGAGGACGGCCACGCGGTCGCGCCCGGCCAGGTGGCCCTCGTCGCGGCAGCGGCCCGTGGCCATCGCGGCGCCCAGCAGGCCGGTGGTCGTGCCGACGGCGGGCAGGGTCCGGTCGGGCGACGGCCGCGGCGGCGCGGGCACCGGTCGGCCGCCGACCTCCATCAGCCCGTCACCGGACGTCAGCGTCGTGCCCGCCGCGGGTGTCTCGGTCACGAGCTGCGTCGCCCCGACCCGACCACGCCGGGGACCGGCCACCTCAGCCGACCCCGCCCTCGGCCAGCACCTTCTCGACCTTGGGCTTGGCGACGACCTCGTAGGCCCTGCCGCACTCCAGGTCCTCCAGCGCCATCGTGATCTCGCGGTCGAGGCCCTGCTGGAGGTTCTCGCCCCGCGCCTCGGCGTGCAGCGTCGTCGCGACCTGCTCGACCGTGCGCTCGATCGCCCCCGGCTCCACCGCGGTCACCTCGTAGCCCTGGCCGCGCAGGCAGGTCGCGTAGCCCTGGGCGGCCTCCAGGAGCCGCGGGTCGGTCTGGAACTCCCGCTGGGCCTGCGCGGCGGCGGCCTCCTCGGCTGGATCGGCGGGCTTCTCCTCGCCGTAGACCCGCTCGGACGCCCTGGCCGAGCAGCTGTCGGCCGACCGAGGGGGCTGGGCGGAGTCGCGCGCCCCCGCCTCGCGCGCTCCCCCGTCGAGCGCCAGGTCGTAGGCCTTCTTCCCGGCCTCGTCGAGCGCGTCGCGGATGGCGGTGTTGGGGTTCGGCGGCGGCTCGGGCAACGAGACGTCGAGGTCGTCCGGGTAGACGTCGCGGGCGAAGTGCCCGAACCCGTACTTCGCGCGGTACCTCTTCAGGTCCTCGTACGGCACGAGCGCGGGGTCCGTCCCGGCCAGGTTGCCCGCGGCCCTGCCGAACTTGAGCGGCCTCGGCACGTAGGTGAACCCCTGCGCCCTCATGCAGTCCGCGATCAGGTTCTCCGAGGTCACCGAGTCGGCCTCGGCCTTGCTCTCCGGGCTCCCGGCGGCCGGGGGTGCCACGAAGGCGGCCGGGGCGCCGGTGTCCGCGGCCGAGGACGTGGGCGGGACGGTCTCCGCGGGACGCGGTGCCGTGCCGCACGCGGCGAGCAGGGTCAACGCTCCGATGGCCATCACGGACAGTGCCTTGCGGTCCAGCACGGTGCCTCCTTCGCGGTCGGGGCTCGCACTGGGTCCTGACGAGGCAGGCCGCCGAGAAGTTGAGGCCGCGACCCCTCAACCTTTCGGCGGTGCCATCCGTCGGTATCGGCGTGGAGTGCGCGAGGGAGGCACGTGAGCAGGGGTGACCGCCAGTTCGTGGAGTTCGTCGAGGCGAACTCGGCCAGGCTGCTGCGCGCCGCGCACCTGCTGATCGGCGACCGCCACCAGGCTGAGGACGCCGTGCAGTCGGCGCTCGCCAGGACGTACGCGTCCTGGTCGAGGGTGCGCAACCAGGACGCGTACGCCTACGCCCGGCGCGTGCTGACCAACCTGACCATCGACCGGTGGCGGCGGCCCATCAAGGAGCAGGTGCGGGAGACGTTCCCGGACCACCCCGAGGCGCGCGACTTCACCCAGGACCACGCCCAGCAGGAGTGGCTGATGCGGGTGCTGGCGCAGCTGACCGCGAGGGAACGCGCGATCATCGTGCTGCGGCACTACCTCGACCTGTCCGAGGCCGAGGTGGCCGCCGAGCTGAAGGTGTCGCTGGGGACCGTGAAGAGCACGAACTCGCGTGCGCTGGCCAAGCTGAGGACCACCCTGTCGCCCGCGGGCGCCACCGCCGGGGAGGAGACCCGATGACGGACCTCGACGCACTGCGCTCGGCCCTGCACGGCTCGCCCCCCGACGGGTTCGGCTCGGTCGACGTCGGCGCGGTCATGGAGTCCGGGCGGCGGATCAGGACCAGGCGCAGGCTCGTGCGCGGCGGCGGGGTCGTCGGCGGCACGGCCGCGCTGCTGGTGGCGATCTCCGTCCTCGGCGGGTCGGGCGCGGGCACGGTCCCCGAGCAGCCCACCATCGAGGTCACCGCCGCCAGGCCCGCCAACCCCGGCTCGCTCCCGGTCGGCAACGTCGTGACGACCGGGTTCGCCAACGAGGTCCTCTACTTCGTCGCCGGGTACCGCGAGCCCACCCACCGCGAGGGGCGCGCCCCCACGGCGACGCGCGACACCGAACGGCCGGCGGTACCGGGCGGAACCGGGTACGGGCTGACCATCGGCACGAACGGCGTCGGCCGGGTCATCCCGTCGCAGACCACGGGCGCGGCGGGCCACTGGACCGGTTTCCACTCGGTCACCACCCGCGGCGCGGCGGCGGGGGGAACCCGGCTGTACGGGTACTACGAGGGCGACGTGCGGCGGATCGTGCTCGAACTGGGCGACGAGCAGGTCGCCACCGCCCGCACGGCCGGGTGGAGCGCGGACGGCAACATCACGATCTTCTGGTTCGCCCCGCGGGACATCCCCGTCGACGAGGACCTGGGCGGGTTCCGGCTCGTCGCCTACGACGGCGAGGGCAACGTCATGCCGTACTGAGGGCTCAGGTGTTCGCCGACCAGATGCTCGCGTTGAGGGCGGTCGCGAACCCCACCCACAGCAGGTACGGCACGAGCAGCCCGGCGGCCAGGCGGCTGCGGCGGGCGAAGACGGCGATCAGCGCGACGATGCTCGCCAGCAGCAGCACGATGTCCACCAGCGCCAGCCCGTACTGGCCCGCGGCGAAGAACAGCGGCGTCCAGAGGGCGTTCAGCACGAGCTGCGCGCCGAACAGCACCAGCTCGCGCCGCGCCCCGGCCCGCCAGGCGAGCCAGCCGGAGAAGGCGATCATCACGTAGAGGGTCGTCCACACCGGACCGAACAGCCAGGACGGCGGCGCCCACGACGGTTGCCGGAGCGCCGCGTAGTCCGAGGCGGCCGAGACCGCGGACAGCGAGCCGATCACGGCGACCGCGGCCACGGCCGCGCCGAAGACGGCCAGGCCCGCGATCGGGTGCGAGCGTCGTGCGGAGAGGTCGGTCATCCCTCGACGGTAAGGGCGGCCGACCCGTCCCGCACGACGGCTAGCGCGAGCCCGCCCGCTTCTTCGTCCACACGTCGTAGGCGACGGCCGCGAGCAGGACGAGACCCTTCACCAGCATCACCCGTTCGCTGGGCGCGCCGATCAGGGACATGCCGTTGTTGATGACCGCCATGATCAGACCGCCGGTGATGGCCCCGACGACCTTGCCGACCCCGCCCTGCACGGCCGCGCCGCCGATGAAGGCCGCCGCGATGGCGTCCAGCTCGAACGCGGTGCCCGCGGTGGGTCCGGCCTGGTTGAGCCTGCCCGCGAAGATCACGCCCGCGAGGGCCGCGAGCACGCCCATGTTGACGAAGATCCAGAACGTGACGGACTTGACCTTCACGCCGGACAGCGTGGCGGCCTGGAGGTTGCCGCCGACGGCGTAGATGCGGCGGCCGAACACCGCGCGGTTGGTGAGCAGCGAGTAGCCCAGCACCAGCGCGGCCAGCAGCACGAGCACCCACGGCAGGTTCTTGAACCGGGCCAGCTGCACGACGACGGCGAGCACCACGACGGCGGGCGCGACGATGCGGAGCACGAACAGCGGGAACGGGTCGACGGTCTGGCCGTAGCCGATGCGGCCCTGGCGCGAGCGCCACTGCGTGATGGCGATGCCCGCGACGACGGCGATCCCGACGAGCAGCGTGAACAGGTCGGCGCCGCCCAGCGGGCCGAGGCCGATGTTGCCGAGGAAGCCCTCGACGAAGCCGTTGGACAGCGTGCGGATCTGGTCGGGGAACGGGCCGATGCCCTGGTTGCCCAGCACGGTCAGGGTGAGCGCGCGGAACACCAGCATGCCCGCGAGCGTGACGATGAACGCCGGGATGCCGAAGTAGGCGACCCAGTAGCCCTGCCACGCTCCGATGACGCCGCCCGCGACCAGGGTGATCAGCACGGCGAGCGGCCACGGGACGCCCATGTTGACCGTCAGCACCGCGCAGATGGCGCCGGTCAGCGCCACCACCGATCCCGCGGACAGGTCGATGTGCCCGGCGATGATGATCAGGATCATGCCGATCGCCAGGATCAGCACGTAGGAGTTCTGCACGATGATGTTGGAGATGTTCTGGGGCTGGAGCAGCGCACCGTCGGTCAGGACGGTGAACAGGACGACGATCAGCCCGAACGCGACGTAGATGCCGCTCTGCCGGGGGTTGATCGAGAACCGGCGCTGCGCCGGTGGCTTCCGTCCCTTGTGGACTTCGGCAGGGACTTCGGCGTCCGTGGGCGCGGTGCTGGTCATGCCGCTACTCCTGTCCCTTGGTCATGAAGTGCATGAGTCGTTCCTGGGTCGCGTCGGCGCGGTCGACCTCACCGGTGATCCGTCCGGCCGACAGGGCGTAGACGCGGTCGCACAGGCCCAGCAGCTCGGGCAGCTCCGAGGAGATCACCAGCACCGCCTTGCCCTCGTCCGCGAGCTTGTTGATGATCGTGTAGATCTCGTACTTGGCTCCGACGTCGATCCCGCGGGTCGGCTCGTCGAGGATCAGCACGTCCGGATCGGTGAAGATCCACTTGGACAGCACGACCTTCTGCTGGTTGCCGCCGCTGAGGGTGCCCGTGGTCGTGGCGACGCCGGGCGCCTTGATGTTCATGCTGCGCCGGAAGTCCTCGGCGACCCGCTGCTCCTCGTTCTCGTGCACCCACCCGCGCTTGGCGAGCTTCGACAGGCCCACCGCGGAGATGTTGCGCTTGATGTCCTCGATGAGGTTGAGGCCGTAGCGCTTGCGGTCCTCGGTGACGTAGGCGATGCCGTTGCGGATCGCGTCGCGCACCGTGCGGACGTCGATCTCGCGGCCGTCCTTGACCACCCGGCCGGAGATGTCGGTGCCGTAGGAGCGGCCGAACACGCTCATGGCCAGCTCGGTGCGGCCCGCGCCCATGAGCCCGGCCAGTCCGACGATCTCCCCGCGCCGCAGCACCAGGTTCGCGCCCGACACCACGACCCGGCCGCGCTGGGTCGGGCTGTGCACGGTCCAGTCCTCGATGCGCAGCACCTCCTCCCCGATGTTCGGCTCGTGCGGCGGGAAGCGGTCGGACAGGTCGCGGCCGACCATGCCGGAGATGATCCGGGCCTCGGTCACGTCGTCGGTGACCATGTCCAGCGTCTCGATCGTCCGGCCGTCGCGCAGGATCGTGATCGAGTCGGCGACGGCCGCGATCTCGTTGAGCTTGTGTGAGATGATCACGCAGGTGATGCCCTGCTCGCGCAGCTCGCGCAGCAGGTCGAGCAGGTGGGCGGAGTCCTCGTCGTTCAGCGCGGCGGTCGGCTCGTCCAGGATGAGCAGCCGCACCTCCTTGGACAGCGCCTTCGCGATCTCCACGAGCTGCTGCTTGCCCACGCCGATGTCGAGCACCGGCGTGGTCGGGTTCTCCCGCAGCCCGACGCGCTCCAGCAGCTCGGCCGCCGCGTGGTTGGTGCGGTTCCAGTCGATCAGGCCGCGGTGCGCCAGCTCGTTGCCCAGGAACAGGTTCTCCGCGATGGAGAGCTGCGGGCACAGCGCCAGCTCCTGGTGGATGATCACGATCCCGCGCCGCTCGCTGTCGTGGATCCCGGAGAACGCGCACGGCTCGCCGTCGAACGTGATCTCGCCGTCGTAGGAGCCGTGCGGGTACACCCCGGACAGCACCTTCATCAGCGTCGACTTGCCCGCGCCGTTCTCGCCGCAGATCGCGTGGATCTCGCCGCGGCGCACGGACAGCGCCACGTCCTGGAGCGCCTTGACGCCGGGAAAGGTCTTGGTGATCCCCCGCATGCGCAGGATGTCGTCTGCCATCGCTGGTCGGTCCCTTCACGGGCCGGGCCCCGGTGGGGGCCCGGCCGGCGGCGACTACTTGATCTGGTCGGCGGTGTAGTAGCCGGAGTCGATCAGGACCTTCTGGTAGTTGGCCTTGTCGACGGTGACCACGGGGAGGGTGAAGGTGGGGACGACCTTCTGGCCGTTGTTGTAGTCGGTCGGGTTGTTGATCTCGGGCTTGCCGCCCTTGAGGATGGCGTCGGCCATCTTCACGGCGACGTCGGCGAGCTGGCGCGTGTCCTTGTAGATGGTGGAGTACTGCTCACCGGACACGATCGACTTCACCGAGGCGACCTCGGCGTCCTGGCCGGTCACGATCGGGTAGGGCTGGGTGCCCGTGCCGTAGCCGTTGCTCTTGAGCGCCGAGAGGATGCCGATGGACAGGCCGTCGTAGGGCGAGAGCACGCCCTGGACCAGCGCGCCGCCGCCGTAGCTGGAGGTGATGACGTCCTCCATGCGGCGCTGCGCCGTGGCGGGGTCCCACCGCAGGATCGCGACCGTGGCGAAGTCCTTCTGGCCGCTCTTGACGACGAGGGTGCCCTTGTCGAGGTACGGCTGGAGGACGGACATGGCGCCGTTGAAGAAGAACGTGGCGTTGTTGTCGTCCGGCGACCCCGCGAACAGCTCGATGTTGAACGGGCCCTTCGCGTCGCCCTCGGAGCCGTCGGCCTTCTTCAGGCCGAGCCCGGTCAGCAGGGACGTGGCCTGCTCGACACCGACCTTGAAGTTGTCGAACGTGGCGTAGTAGTCGACGTTGGGACTGTTGAGGATCAGCCGGTCGTAGGAGATGACCGGGATCTTCTTGTCGGCCGCCTGCTGGATCTGCGTGGTGAGCGCCTTGCCGTCGATCGAGGCCACGATGAGCACCTTGGCGCCCTTGGTGATCTGGTTCTCGATCTGGTTGGCCTGCGTCGGGATGTCGTTCTCCGCGTACTGGAGGTCGACCTGGTAGCCCTGCTCCTCCAGCGCCGCCTTGATGTTGTCGCCGTCGTGGATCCACCGCTCGGACGACTTGGTCGGCATGGTCACGCCCACGAGCGAGCCCGCACCGGACCCGGACTCCGCCTGCTGGTCGACCGTCTTGGTGGACGAGCCGCAGGCGCTCAGCGCCGCGGTGAGCGCCAGAGCGCCACCCATCGCGGCGACACGGGTGAACTTCATCGGTCTCTCCTGTCGGGATCGGTTCGTGCTATCGCCAGCCGGGCAAGCCCTGGGCGAGTCGGTAGTAGGCCTGGTTCCAGCGCAGGCGGTCCCCGAAGTCCGCCGTCGTGGTCGCCCCGTCGATCACCACGAGTTCGGTGTGCGCCATGTGCGCGAAGTCCCGCAGCGTCTCCGCGCCGACGGCCTGGGTCAGCACCGTGTGGTGCGGCCCGCCCGCCGTGAGCCACGACTCGGCCGAGGTGGACAGCGCGGGGGCGGGCTTCCAGACCGCGCGCGCCACGGGCAGGTTCGGCAGCGGCTCGTCCGGCGGCACGACCTCGATCTCGTTGGCCACCAGGCGGAACCGGTCGCCGAGGTCGGACAGCCCGATCACCACGCCCTGGCCCGCCGTGGCGTCGAACACCAGCCGGACCGGGTCCTCCCTGCCGCCGATGCCCAGCGGGTGGATCTCGCACGACGGCCGCTGGGCCGCGATGCTCGGGCACACCTCCAGCATGTGCGCGCCGAGGATCTTCGGCTCGCCGGGCCCGAAGTGGTAGGTGTAGTCCTCCATGAACGACGTGCCGCGCCCGGTGCCCGTGCCCATCGCCTTCACCGCGGCCAGCAGCGCGGAGGTCTTCCAGTCGCCCTCGCCGCCGAAGCCGTAGCCGTCGGCCATCAGCCGCTGCACGGCCAGGCCCGGCAACTGCCGGAGACCGCCGAGGTCCTCGAAGTTCGTGGTGAACGCGCCGAACCCGCCCTCGGTGAGGAACTGCCGCATCCCCAGCTCGATCCGGGCGGCGTAGCGCAGCGACTCGTGCCGCTCGGCGCCCCTGGCCAGTTCCGGCGCCAGGTCGTAGGCGTCGGCGTACTCCGCCACCAGCACGGAGATCGCGTCGTCGGCGACGGCGTCGACCACGGCCACCAGGTCGTTGACGCCGTAGGTGTTCACCGAGACGCCGAACCTCAACTCGGCCTCGACCTTGTCGCCCTCGGTCACGGCGACGTCCCGCATGTTGTCGCCGAACCGGGCCAGCTTGAGGTTCCGCAGGTGGCTGTGGCCGGTCGCGGCCCGCGCCCAGCCGTCGATCCTGGTCGCCAGCGCCGGGTCGGACGCGTGCCCGGCCACGGTCTTGCGCGCGACCCCGAGGCGGGTCTGGATGAACCCGAACTCGCGGTCGCCGTGCGCGGCCTGGTTGAGGTTCATGAAGTCCATGTCGATGGACTGCCACGGCAGCGCCGAGTTGAGCTGGGTGTGCAGGTGCAGCAGGGGCTTGCGCAGCACGTCCAGCCCGGTGATCCACATCTTGGCCGGCGAGAACGTGTGCATCCAGGCGACCACGCCGACGCACGACGGGTCGGCGTTGGCCGCGAGCATGACGGCGCGGATCGCGGTGGAGTCGGTCAGCACCGGCTTCCACACGATCTCCGCGGAGATCCGGCCGGACGCGGTGAGCGTGCGCTGGATCTGCTGCGACTGGCTCGCCACCTGCTCCAGCGTCTCGGGTCCGTACAGGTGCTGGCTGCCGGTGAGGAACCACAGCTGGGGCTTGGCGGCGGTCGACATGGCTGGCTCTCCTCGTGGTTCCACGGGCTCAGGCCTGCCCGTAGACGTTCTGGTAGCGGACGTGCAGGCGGTCGATGTCGTCCTGGCCGATGTCGCCCGGCTTGCCGAGCTGGTGCGCGATGTGGACGGTGCGGGCGACGTCCTCGACCATCACGGCGGCCTTCACCGCGGAGCGGGCGTCCGGGCCGACCGTGAACGGGCCGTGGTTGCGCATCAGCACGGCAGGGGACCTGCTGTCCCGCAACGTGTCCACGATGCCGCGGCCGATGGAGTCGTCGCCGATCATGGCGAACGGGCCGACCGGGACGTCACCGCCGAACTCGTCGGCCATCATCGTCAGCACGCACGGGATCGGCTCGCCGCGCGCGGCCCACGCCGTGGCGTAGGGCGAGTGCGTGTGCACGACGCCGCCGACCTCGGGCATGTGCCGGTACACGTACCCGTGCGCCGCCGTGTCCGACGAGGGGGCCAGGTCGCCCTCCACCAGTTCGCCGTGCAGGTCCGTGACGACCATCGTGGCGGCGGTCAGCTCGTCGTAGGACACGCCCGACGGCTTGATCACCATCAGGTCCTCCCCCGGCACCCTCGCCGACACGTTGCCCGCGGTCCACATCACCAGCCCGTACCTGGTGAGCTCCCCGTGCAGCTCGGCGACGGTGCGTCGCAGGTCCGCGATCACCTGTCCCAACGACATCAGCTCTTCCCCTCGGTCGCGGCGCGCTTGCGCGCCTTCAGCCGGTGCATCACGTCGTTCCCGCCGCGACCGAAGTGGTCGTGCAGCTCGACGTAGTCGGCGTAGAGCGCCTGGTAGGCCTCGACGTTCGCCGGAACCGGCTGGTAGACGCCCCGGCGGACGGACCCCATGGCGGCGGCGGCCGCGCGGATGTCGGGGTAGGCGCCCGCGGCCACCGCGGCGTGGATGGCCGACCCGAGGGCGGGCCCCTGCTCGGAGCCGATCACCGACAGCGGCAGGCCGGTCACGTCGGCGTAGATCTGCATCAGCAGCTCGTTGCGCAGCAGACCGCCCGCGACGATCAGCTCGGTGACGGGGACGCCGGACGCGACGAAGGCGTCCACGATGGTCCTGGTGCCGAAGGCGGTCGCCTCGAACAGCGCCCGGTAGGTGTCCTCGGCGCGGGTGGCGAGCGTCTGGCCGACGACCAGGCCGCTCAGCTCGTGGTCGACCAGCACCGAGCGGTTGCCGCTGTGCCAGTCGAGCACGACCAGCCCGTGCTCGCCGATCTCCTGCTCCGCGGCCAGTTCCGTGAGCAGGTCGTGCACGGAGATGCCGCGCTCGGCCGCGCGCCGCTGGTAGTCGGCGGGCACGTTGTGCTCGACGAACCAGCCGAAGATGTCGCCGACGCCGGACTGGCCCGCCTCGTAGCCCCAGAGGCCGGGGATGATCCCGCCGTCCACGACGCCGCACATCCCCGGCACCTCGCGGAGGTCTGCGCCGGACAGGACGTGGCAGGTGGAGGTGCCCATGATCGCGACCATCTGGCCGGGCTCGACGGCGTTCGCGGCGGGCGCGGTGACGTGGGCGTCGACGTTGCCGACCGCGACCGCGATGCCCTCGGGGAGCCCGGTCCACGCGGCGGCCTCGGCGGACAGCCCGCCCGCGCGGTCGCCGAGCGCGCCGATCTCGTGGTCCAGCTTGTCGGTGACGAACCGCTCGAAGCCGGGGTGCAGCTCGCGCAGGAAGTCCTGGCTCGGGTAGGTGCCGTCCTGGCGGATCCCCTTGTAGCCCGCGGTGCACGCGTTGCGCACGTAGGTGCCGGTGAGCTGCCAGATGATCCAGTCGGCGGCCTCGACCCAGTGCTCGGTCGCGGCGTAGACCTCGGGGGCCTCCTCCAGCAGTTGCAGGCCCTTGGCGAACTCCCACTCCGAGGAGATCAGCCCGCCGTAGCGCGGCAGCCACGGCTCCTCGCGCTTGCGCGCCAGCTCGTTGATCCGGTCGGCCTGGCCCTGCGCGGCGTGGTGCTTCCACAGCTTGACGTAGGCGTGGGGCTGCTCGGCGAACTCGGGCAGCTCGCACAGCGGCGTGCCGTCGGCCGTGGTCGGCACCATCGTGCACGCGGTGAAGTCCGTGCCGACGCCGATGACGTGCCTCGGGTCGGCGCCCGCCGCCGCGAGGGCCGAGGGAATGGCCTCGCGCAGCACGTCGACGTAGTCGGACGGGACCTGGAGCGCCCACTCCGGCGGCAGCGCCCGTCCGGTGGCGGGCAGCACGCGGTCGACGACGCCGTGCCGGTACTCGTGCACCGCGCTGCCGAGTTCGGCGCCGTCGCGGACGCGCACCACGACGGCGCGGCCGGACAGCGTGCCGAAGTCGACTCCGACCACGAGTGCGTCCTGGGGATCGATCACCATGGTGAGACACCTTCGTCCGACAGCTTGTCCGCCGAAGTGTTATCGCTAACATTCCTGCCGTCAACAGAACGGCGCAACGTTTCGGTAACTCGACGGACACCTTGCCCGTGAAGGAGATCCGGTCAGCGCGAGATCGTGATGAGCGTTCTCAACGCTGTCCAGGACCGGCGACGCTGTCGCGCACCACCAGCTCGGGCGCGATCGTGTGCCGCGTGGACGT
The DNA here is from genome assembly GCF_057122925.1 of Umezawaea sp. NCBI lineage: Bacteria > Bacillati > Actinomycetota > Actinomycetes > Pseudonocardiales > Pseudonocardiaceae > Umezawaea > Umezawaea sp. The sequence continues at coordinate 18,534 of NZ_DBNGPQ010000174.1, forward strand.
CGACGAGCCGGACTCGATCTGCCCGAGCAGCATCCCCAGCGTCGTCCTGGCCACGGCCTCGAAGTCCGGCCTGATCGTGGTCAGCGGCGGGATGAAGTAGGCGGCCTCGGGGACGTCGTCGAACCCGACGACGCTCACGTCCTCCGGGACCCGCCTGCCGCGCTCGCTCATCGCGCGCAGGATGCCGAGCGCCAGGTGGTCGTTCGCCGCGAACACCGCCGTCACGTCCGGCATCCGCGCGAGCATCTGCCCCGCCCGGTACCCCGACGCGGCGGTCCAGTCGGCCGCCATGACCGGGGGGATCTCCGCGCCGGCCTCGGTGAGGGCCGCCCGCCACCCCTCGATCCGCCCGATCGCGTCGAACCAGTCCGACGGACCCGACACGTGCCACACCGTCGAGTGGCCCGCCGCCAGGAGGAACTTCGTCGCCTCCCGCGCGCCCGCGGCCTGGTCCACCGTGACCAGCGCCGCGGGCCGGGCCGGGTCGCCGTCGATGGTGACCAGCGGCACGTCCGCGGGCAGGTGGTCGAGGGCCTCGTTGGCCGACGCGACCGGCGCTATCACCACGATCCCCGCCACCCGCTGGTCGAGGTGCTGCTCCACCGCGCGCCCGATCGAGTGCCGGTCCAGCACGCTGACGTTGCCCACGCTGACGGTGAACCCCGCCTCGGCCGCGGCGTTCTCGAACGCCACCAGCAGCGACGCGGGCCCGTAGAGCGTCGAGTTCTGCGCCACCACGCCCAGCACCTGCGAACGGCCCGTGACCAGGGCTTTCGCTGCCCTGTTCGGGCGGTAGCCGAGCTCGGAGATCGCCGCCCGCACCCGGTTGCGCGTCTGCTCCCGCACGTTCGGATGCCCGTTGAGCACCCTCGACACGGTCTGGTGCGACACGCCCGCCAGGCGTGCCACGTCCGTCATCGCAGGCTCCCGCGTCACCTTGTCCACCGGCACATGTTATCGATCACATCGCCGAACTGCGGTAATGACGCCCGGACGGCCCGATCCGGACCGCGTTCCACCCAGGGCGGAATGGCGGGGGACGAGGTCGGTGTTGGTCGTGGGGGGATCTTCAGCCCACCCGGACGTTGGGAGCACGAACGCATGACGGCACCGCTCACCCGGAAGCAGTTGGGCCTCCGCTCGGACCGCGGTCCCGTCCTGCTGGCGGTGATGCTGACCACCGGGCTGGTCGCGCTCGACAGCACGATCATCGCGACCGCCGTGCCGTCCATCGTGGAGGACGTCGGCGGGTTCTCGCAGTTCCCGTGGCTGTTCTCGATCTACCTGCTGACCCAGGCCGTGACCGTGCCGCTGTACGGGAAGTTCGCCGACATCTACGGCCGCAAGCCGGTGATGTTCTTCGGCATCGGCGTGTTCCTGCTGGGCTCGGTGCTGTCCGGCGCGGCGTGGAGCATGCCGGTGCTGATCGCGGCCCGCGCCGTCCAGGGCATCGGCGCGGGTGCCGTGCAGCCGATGAGCATCACGATGCTCGGCGACCTCTACACCGTGGAGGAGCGGGCGAAGGTCCAGGGCTACGTGACCAGCGTGTGGGCCGTGGCGTCGCTGATCGGGCCCGCGCTGGGCGGGGTGTTCTCCGACTACCTGTCGTGGCGGTGGATCTTCTTCGTCAACGTGCCGCTCGGCGCGGTCGCGGTGGTGTTCCTGGCGCTGCGGTTCAAGGAGAACGTGGTCAAGCAGGTGCACAGGGTCGACTACCTCGGTGCCGCGCTGCTCACCACCGGCCTCCCGCTGGTGCTGCTCGGGCTGCTGGAGGGCGGCGTGGCGTGGGCGTGGGGGTCGTGGCAGAGCCTGCTGGTGTTCGGCGTCGGCGGCGTGGTGCTGGTGGTGTTCGTGCTGGTGGAACGCCGGGTCGCCGAGCCGATCCTGCCGATGTGGGTGTTCGGCCACCGCACGCTGAACGGCGGCAACCTGACGGCGCTGATCGTGGGCGCGCTGCTGATGGGGCTGACGTCGTACCTGCCGACGTTCGTGGAGGGGGTGCTCGGCACGGGGGCGCTGGTCGCGGGGTTCGCGCTGGCCGCGCTGACGTTCGGGTGGCCCATCTCCGCGGCGATGGCCGGGCGGGTCTACATGCGGATCGGGTTCCGGGACACGTCGCTGATCGGCAGCGTGTTCGTGATCGCGGGCGCGGTGGTGATCGCCCTGCTGTCCGGCGGGTCGGCCGTCTGGGAGGCCGCGGCGGGGGCGTTCGTGATGGGCGTGGGCCTCGGGCTGGTGTCCAGCCCGACCGTCATCGCCGTCCAGTCGACCGTGGGCTGGGAGCGCCGGGGCGTGGTGACCGCCACGAACATGTTCAGCCGCTCGCTGGGCAGCGCCGTGGGGGTGGCCGTGTTCGGCGCCATCGCCAACTCGACCCTGGCCGACCGGCTCGCCCAGCCGCCCGCCGACGTGGCGGCCGACCTCCCGCCGAGCGTGGACGCCACCACGGTCGTGCTGGGCGGCCACGCCGACCCGTCGTCACCCGTGGTGGTGTTCGTGCGGAGCGCGTTGGCCGACGCGACCCACAACGTCTTCCTCGCCCTGCTGGTGATCGCCGCGTGCAGCGCGCTCACCGTTCTGCTGATGCCCCGCCGGACGAAGGAAATCGAATTCGTCTGACGTTCTCGGCCGCGTCGACGGAATTTAAACGACGTGATCAGGGAAGGCGCGCCCACGTTTTCGGGGAATTCAGCCGAGGTTGTCCGCGGTTTCGCCGAGCGGGTCGTTCTCGGAGGTGAACAACGTCCACAGCAGAACGGCGACGACCAGACCACCGATCACGAAAACGGGGAACACGAGGTCGAACACGTCGGTGCCGACCGGCGCGGGGATCGTCGAATCCGCCTCCACGGTGACGGCGGCCATACCGGTGAAGTGCATCCCGGTCACGGCGACGCCCATGACGAGCCCCGCGGCGACGCGGGCGGCGGCCGTCTTCACGACCAGGGTGAACCAGAGGGCGGTCGTGGCGGCGGCGACCGCGATGCCGCACGACAGCGCCACGAGGGCCGTGCTGTAGGACAGCTCGCCCTGGAACCGGATCGCCGACATGCCCATGTAGTGCATCCCCGCCACGCCGAGACCGGCCAGGACGCCCGCGCCGACGAGGCGCACCGGGGTGACCCGCAGGAAGGTCACGATGGACAGCCCGACTCCCACCACACCCACCGCGATCAGCGCGGACAGGGCCGTGAGCGGGGCGGAGTACTTGACGGAGCCGCTGGTGACGTCGAAGCCGAGCATGGCGATGAAGTGCATCAGCCAGATGGCGACGCCGCCGATGGCGAGCGCCCCGAAGACGGTCCACAGCACCTTGGACTTGCGCTCGACCTCGTTCCTGGCCCTCGACATGCACGACAGGCCGATCAACGACCCGATCACCGAGATGGCGTACGCCAGCACCGGGGTCCAGAGACCCGACGAGAAATGCTGCATCGAATCGTGGTTCACGAGCACACCGGTCCTTGGGTGGGATGCGGACTGAGGGTCATCACCTGCGCGCGCGGCGTGGGGAACCCGATCGGCCGACACCCGGCAGCAGGGCTCAATTCGTAACCCGGTATCCCACGATCCACCAGCGCGAAAGAGACCCCGTAATCCATTCGAGATAATGCGTCGAATCTCGGCTACATACCGTAGCCGAGGAGGCACCTAGCGACGAGCCATCGCCTGCGGAGGCGGATTTATTACGCACCCCTAGAACCACTCTGAGTAGACCTGGCCGAACCGGATGCCGTGACGGCGTTCTTACCATCCATCAGCTTCCCGAATGGCGCGCGGCAGCGGAGGGTGCCCGACCGGTCACCCACGGCGAATGGCGAGGAAACCGGGGGCGAGCAATTCGTGATTTGAATTCACCTTTTGGTCCGCGCGTCGAACCGCCGCCGAAAACCCCTAGTCGGAACGTGGTTGACGTGGACACCCGACCCCGTGAACCGCGTGAACCTCCCGGCGGGAAAACCGCCGACGGTGAATACACGATCAGGGTGGTGCCTCATCCCCGTGTGGCGAGGAGGTCAGGACATAAGGGACACTGTCCCAGTTCGCGGAGGGGAGTACTCCCAGCGCGGCGGTGCCGTCAGCACGGAGTTCCCCTTGGCTCCCGGTTCCGCCGGTCGGCGTCAGCCGGCGGAGGAGACCTCCGGTCACAGGCGCGCGCGCCGAGAGCCGGAGGGTCGATTCCTCATGTCTGTACCACTGTGGTTGTGGCTCGCGACAGTCGTGGGCCTGCTGGGTCTGCTCGTCGTGGACCTCGTGCTCGTGGCCCGCAGGCCGCACGAGGTGTCGTTCGGCGAAGCGGGTCGCTGGGTGACGTTCTACGTCACCCTCGCGATCCTGTTCGGGTTGGGCATCTGGTACTTCTCGGGCGGTGTCTACGCGGGTGAGTTCTTCGCCGGCTACATCACCGAGTACTCGCTCAGCATCGACAACCTGTTCATCTTCTTGATCATCATGAACACCTTCAAGGTGCCCAAGGTGCACCAGGGCAGGGTGCTGCTCGTCGGCATCCTGATCGCGCTGGTGATGCGCGGCATCTTCATCGCGGTCGGCGCGGCGGTCATCGCGCAGTTCAGCTGGGTCTTCTACATCTTCGGCGCGTTCCTGATCTACACCGGCTACAAGCTGGCCAGGACCAAGCACGACGAGGACGAGGAGTACAAGGAGAACGCGCTGCTCCGGTTCGTCCGCAAGGTCTACCCCGTGTCGGACCGCTACCACGACGCCAAGTCGTTCATCAAGATCGACGGCAAGCGCTTCGTGACCCCGATGTTCATCGTCATGCTCGCGATCGGCACGACCGACCTGCTGTTCGCGCTCGACTCGATCCCGGCGATCTTCGGCCTCACCAAGGAGCCGTTCCTCGTCTTCACGGCCAACGCCTTCGCCCTGATGGGCCTGCGGCAGCTGTACTTCCTGCTCGGCGGTCTGCTGAACAAGCTCGTGTACCTGTCGATCGGCCTCTCGCTGATCCTCGCGTTCATCGGCGTGAAGCTGGTCCTGGAGGCGCTGCACACCAACACGCTGCCGTTCCTCAACGGCGGTGAGCCGCTGGCGGTGCCGACGATCGGCATCGAGGTGTCCCTGCCGGTGATCATCGGCGTCCTGCTGGTCACCACGGTCGCCAGCCTCGTCAAGTCCAAGCGCGACGAGGCCGCCGCCAAGTAGCCTGCCCCGTTCGACGACGGCCCGCCGGGTTCCCGGCGGGCCGTCGTCGCGGCTCGGGCACCATGGCCGCATGGCGGACCTGATCGACGTGCACGCGCACTTCCTGACCGAGCGGTACGTCGCCGAGGCCTCCCGGTCCGGGCACGCGCTGCCGGACGGGATGCCCGCGTGGCCGACGTGGAGCGCGGAGCGGCACCTGCGGCTGATGGACGACAACGGCATCGCGAAGGCCGTGCTGTCGGTGTCCTCACCCGGCGTGCACCTCGGCGACGACACCGCGGCGGCGGAGCTGGCCCGGCACGTCAACGACAGCGCTGCCGAGGTCGCCGCGCGGTTCCCCGGCCGGTTCGGGAGCTTCGCCGCGCTGCCGCTGCCCGACGTCGGGGCGGCGCTGGCGGAACTGGCCCGTGCGCTGGACGAGCTGGGGGCCGACGGCGTCGCCCTGGAGTCCAACGTGGAGGGCCGCTACCTCGGCGACCCGCTGTTCACGCCGCTGCTGGAGGAGCTGGACCGCCGGGGGGCCGTCGCGTTCGTCCACCCCACGTCGCCGCGCGGCTGGGAGGCCGTGTCACCGGACCGGCCCCGGCCGATGCTGGAGTTCCCGTTCGACACCACCAGGACCGTGGCGGACCTGCTGTTCAGCGGGGCGCTGGAGCGGTTCCCCGGCATCGGGTTCGTCATCCCGCACTGCGGTGGCACGCTGGCGCTGCTCGCCGACCGGATCGAGCTGTTCCGCACGACCTTCACCTCCGGCGGGGGCGCGCCGACCCGCGACCAGCTCCGCGGTCTGTGGTTCGACCTGGCGGGCACCCCGTTCCCGGCCCAGGTCCCCGCGCTGGCGAGCGTGGTCGGCACCGGGAAGCTGCTGTACGGCAGCGACTTCTGCTTCACGCCGCCGGAGGCCGTCGCCCGGCAGCTGGCCTCGATCGACGGCGCTCCGGGAGCGGACTGGCGCGAGCTGACCACCCGGAACGCGGAGCGCCTGCTGGGCCGCTGACGCCCCGTCGCCGTCGCGGCGCCGGTGACGGGGTCACCGCTCAGCAGCGCAGGCGCGCGGTGAGCAGGTGGGGGTCGACGCCGGTGAACCCGATGTCGTCGATCAGGCCCAGTCCGGCGCGCTGGCCCCGCTGGGCAGCGTCACCGCCGGGGACTCGACCGTCCGGGTCCCCGAGCGGTCACCCGTCGAGCAGTCAGCGCACGCCTTCCCACACCGCGCGTTCCTTGCCGTCGGCCTCGACCGTGGTCGTCCACTCCGGACCGATCCGGCGCACGGCGGGGTGCTCCGCCGTGTAGCGGGGCCAGCCGGGATCGCCGTCGCGGGCGAAGCGGACCCACGCCGCGTGCACGCTCGCGGCGAGCGCGGTGGTCTCGGCGTTCGGCGTGACGCCGAGCAGGCCGAAGTCGACGCGGTCCAGCACGTCGAACACGAACGGCAGCTCGATCCCGTGGCACGCACCGAGCCTGCCGTCGAACGCGGGCGAGCGCCAGGTGAACTCGTACCGCCACGTCCCGGCGACGTGCGGCGCGTGCGCGTCGGCCAGCCGGGCGGTGGGGACGGCGAACATGAAGTCCGTGCCGATGGCGGCCAGCAGCTCACCGGGGGTGTCGCCGCGGCCCGCGGCCCGGTACGCGTCCACGACGCGGTCGGGTTCGGGGTGCAGGCGGGCGACGGAGAACGCCAGCACCTCGGGCGTGACCTCGGGCAGGGCCGCGCCGAGGCCGACGAGGTAGAGGTTCATCTCGTCGGAGTTGTTGCCCACCAGCACGTCCACGCCCGCCGCGGCCCCCGCCGCCACGACGTCCACGGGCTGGTCGTGGAACAGGTCGCCGTCCAGCACCGGGCCGATCGGCGACAACCCCATCAGCGGGTCGCGCACCCCGTCCACGGTCAGGTCCGGGCGCCCCGTCGCCACGCGGGTGAGCGCGTCGACCAGCGCGGCGTCGTCGGCCTCGGTGACCGGCCCGCCGAGCGCCTCCTCGACCGCGCGGGTGGTCACGGCGGCCTGCGCCGGCGTGAGCAGGTGCGATCCGCCGCCGCTCTGGCTGATCGCCCGGCGCACCAGCCCCGACGGCAGGACGGCCAGCAGGTCGCACACGCTGAGCGCACCCGCCGACTCGCCGAACACCGTCACGTCGCCGGGGTCGCCGCCGAAGGCGGAGGCGTTGTCCCGCACCCATTCCAGCGCCGCGATCTGGTCGCGCAGACCGCGGTTCTCCGGGAACCCCGGCACGGAGCCGAACCCGAGCACGCCGAGCCGGTAGTTCACCGTCACCAGCACCACGCCGTCCCGCGCGAACGCGGTGCCGTCGTACCCGGCGGTGCTCGCCGCTCCCCCGGTGAACGAGCCGCCGTGCACGAACACCATCACCGGCAGCCCGGCCGCGGTCGGGTCCGGCGTCCACACGTTGGCCGTGAGGTAGTCCTCGCCGGGCACCCAGCCCGGTCCGACGATGCCCTCCAGGTCCACACCGGGGATGCGCGTGCTCCCCTGCGGTGCCGTGGGTCCGAACGTCCGCGCGTCGCGTTCTCCGGACAGGACGACGGGTTCCGGCAGGCCGAACCGCTCGGCGCGCGCGTAGGGGATGTCCTTGAACGAGAACACCCCGTCGGCGTGCGTCCCGCGCAGGGTGGCGTCGCCGAGGCGCACCAGTGGTTCCGTGGTCATGCCGTCTCCTGTCCGAACACCTTGCCGGGGTTGAGGATGTGGTGCGGGTCGAGCGCGTCGCGCACGGCGCGGTGCAGCGCGAGCACGGCCGGGTCGAGTTCGCGCCGGAGCCCGTCGCGCTTGAGCAGGCCGACGCCGTGCTCGCCGGTGACGGTGCCGCCGAGGTCCAGGGCCTCGGCGATGATGTCGGCGAACGCGGCCTGCGCGCGGGCCCTGCCGTCGTCGTCGCCGGTCCTGGTGAGCAGCAGCGGGTGCAGGTTGCCGTCGCCCGCGTGGGCGATGTTGGCGATCTTCGTGTCGTGCCGGACGCCGATGGCCTGGATGCGGCCCAGCATCTCGGCGACCCGGCCGACGGGGACGCAGACGTCCTCGGTCAGCACCGGCCCGAGCCGTTCCAGCGCCGGGTAGGCGAGGCGGCGGGCGTCGAACAGCGCGTCGGCCTCCTGCTGGGTGGTGGACCGGGCGCTCCAGGTCGCGCCCGCCGCGTCGAAGCACGCCAGGAGCGCGTCCGCCTCGGCGTCGCCCGCCGCACCGGGAGCGTCGGTGCGGCCCAGCAGCACGGTGTCCGCGTCCGCGGAGAGGCCCATGTTCTTCCACTCGTCCACGGCGGCGAGGCAGGTCCGGTCGACCAGTTCCAGCGCGGACGGCGTGAGCCCGGCGGCCGCGATCCGCTCCACGGCGAGGCCCGCCGCGACGACGGACGGGAAGTACCCCGCGACGGTGTGCTCGGGCGCCCGGCTCGGCCGCAGCCGCACGGTGACCTCGGTGATGACGCCGAGCGTCCCCTCGGAGCCGACCAGCAGCGACGTGAGGTCGTAGCCCGCGACGCCCTTGGCGGTGCGGCGGCCGAGCCGCACCAGCTCGCCGGTGCCGGTCACGACCTGGAGGCCCAGCACGTAGTCGCCGGTGACGCCGTACTTCACGCAGCACACGCCGCCCGCGTTGGTGGCGACGTTGCCGCCGATGGTCGACCACGGCGAGCTGGCCGGGTCCGGCGGGTACCAGAGGCCCCGCTCGGCGCAGGCCGCGCGCAGGTCGTCGTTGACCACACCGGGTTCGACGACGGCGAGCTTCTCCAGGGGGTCGATCTCCCTGATCGTCCGCATCCCGTCGAGGGTGATCACCACGCAGCCCGCGGTCGCGTTGGCGCCGCCGGAGAGCCCGGTGCCCGCGCCGCGCGCGACGACCGGGATCCCGTGCTCGACGCAGTACCGCACGACGACCTGGACCTCCTCGGCCGTGCGCGGCCGGACGACGAACGCGGGCGGCTCCCACGGCGCCCACTCCGCCTCGTCGTGGCTGTAGGAGCGCAGCACGTCGGGGTCGCGGAGCACCCGACCCGGCGGGAGCAGCGCGCTCACGTCGTCCATCCGCCCACCTCCACTGGTGTCCCACCCCCGACGCTAACCACGGCACCGACGAGCGACAATGTGCGGACCCTCCATCAACGGGTCGTTGTGGTGGAGACCCTCTCCACTCGAAGGAGTCGCGGTGACCTCGTGGCTGGACCTGCTGCTCGCCGACGCGTCCCCGGACGCGCTGGCCCGCCACCACGACGAGCTGCGCGCGGCAGGTGGTGGCGCGGCCGTCGACCGCGACGCGCACTCCGCGCTGCGCCTGCGCTCCCTGCTGGACCAGCGGCGGCAGCGCGCGACCGAGCTGGCCGCGCTGAACGACACCGCCCACCGCCTCGCGAGCCTGGACGACCCGGAGGACCTGGTCCGGGAGGTCGTCGGGCAGGCGAGACGGCTGCTCGGCGTCGACCTGACCTACCTCGCGCTGGTCGAGGACGACCACCTGCGCATCGACGTCGCCGACGGCGCGCTCACCCCGCACCTGCTGGGCCTGCGCATCCCGCTCGACACCGGTGTCGCCGCCGCCGTGGTGGCGCGCGCCGAACCGGTGTGGACGCCCGACTACCGCACCGACCCCGACATCAGCCACGACGCCGCCGCGGACCGGGCGGCGACCGCGGAGAACATGCGCGGCCTGCTCGGCGTGCCGCTCGGGGTGCGCGGCCGGGTGCTCGGCGCGCTGCTCGCGTGCAAGCGGCAGGAGCGCGGCTTCGGCGAGGACGAGATCGCGCTGCTGTCGGCGCTGGCCGCGCACGCGGCCGTGGCGATCGACAACGCGCGGTCGGCGCAGGAGTCGCGCGCGACCGTGCACCGGCTCGAACGGACGCTGCACTGGGACCGGCGGCTCACCCGCGTCGTGCTCGACGGCGGCGGGGTGGACGACCTGCTCGGCGAGGTGGCCGCGTCGGCGACCGACGAGGTCGTGTTCGTCCACGCGGGCGAGCGGCCTCCCGTGCACCCCGACGTGCTGGGGCCGGTGCTCGACTCCCTGGACGGCGCGAGCACGGCCACCCTCGTCGGGGACCTGCTGGTCCAGCCGGTGATCGCGGGCCGCCGCGTGCTGGGCGCGCTGGTGCTGGCGGGGCCGGGCGCGGACGACCGGCTGCTGCTGGAGCGCGCCGCTCCCCCGCTCGCGCTGGTCCTGGTGGGGCAGGAGGCCGTCGAGCGCGCCGCCCGGCTGACCCGCGACGCCCACCTGCTCGACCTGCTGTCCCGGCCCGTCGTCGACGCCGCGCGGCAGCTGCGGGGCGCCGGGCTCGACCCGGCGCGGACGTACAGCGTGCTCGTGGCGCGACCGAGCACGCCCGCGGCCCGGTCCCGGCTCGTCGCGGTGCTGCCGGAGGGGTCGAGCGTGGCCACCGAGGGCGGACGGCTGCTCGCGGCCGTGCCCGTGGACGACCCGGAGGCGCTCGCCGGGAGCTGGGACGACTCGGCCGGGCTCACGGCGGGGGTCGCGGGACCGGCGTCCGGCGCTGGTGACCTGGTCCGCTGCCGCCAGCGGGCCGAGCTGGCGCTGGACGCGCTGGTCGCCCTCGACCGCACCGGACGGCTGACCTCGGCCGAAGGCCTCGGCGTGTACCAGGTGCTGCTCAGCGGGCAGGGGCGGCAGAACGTGCGGGGCATGGTCGAGCGCGAGTTCGGCGCCGTGCTGGCGGAGGAGCGGCACCGCGCGGTGCCGCTGCTGCGCACCCTGCACGCCTTCCTGGACCACGGGAAGCGCCCGGCCGCCGCGGCGGCGGAACTCGGCGTTCACGTGAACACGCTCTACCAGCGGCTCGCGGTGGTCGACCGGCTGCTCGGCCCGAGCTGGCGCGAGCCGGACCGGGCGCTGGACCTGCACCTGCTGCTGCGGCTGCACCGCGCACTGCCGCGGCTGTCGTCGTGACTCAGAAGTGCGTCACCGGGCGGTCCAGCCGCACGCCGTCCAGCACGACGTCGACCTTCTCGCCGTAGAACGCGACCAGGCCCGCGACGGGCAGCACGTCCGCGGTGGGGAACGCGTAGCTCCACGCCAGGTCCGGGTGCGCGCCGCGGGGCGTGGTGATCGACCAGTAGTCGGACGTCGTCCCCTTGTACGGGCACGAGGTCACCGTGTCCGTGCGCGTCAGCGCGGAGAAGTCCACGTCGGTGCGGCTCAGGTAGTACCGGGTCGGCAGGCCGGTCTCGAACAGCAGCACCGGCGACGACGACTCGGCCACCACCACGCCGTCCAGCTCGATCCGCACCGACCGCGACGAGCGCAGCGCGTCCACCCGCACGTACGGGCTGCGCGCGTGCACGAAGACCTGCTCGTCCTCCTCGAACCACCGGTCCACCGCGGTCCAGTCGAACCACACCGAGTCGTGGAAGTCCGGGTAGCGCAGGGCGCTCGACCGCCGGTGCACCCCGCCGACCCGCACGCCGTGGACGTGCGCGACGCCCCGGCTGGTGGCGCGGGTGGTGTGCTCGTCGAGGAGGAGGTCCGCGCGGACGTCGGCGCGGGGGAAGTAGAACCGCGGGTAGTACGGGTGCTCCCAGACGTAGAGGGCGCGGGTGGAGTCGACCACGACCTCGTCGGCCAGCACACCCCGGACGCGCCGCGGCACGGGCTGGACGTGGTCGACCGGCACGATCGACGCGGGGAAGTCCGTCATGGTGTCCTGTCGTCAGTTCTGGTACCGCTCGCGGTAGGCGGTCGGCGAGAACCCCAGTCTGCCCGTGAACACCCGCCGCAGCGTCTCGTCGCTGCCGAACCCGCTGCGCGCCGCCGCCACGGCCGCGGTGTGGCCCCTGCGCAGCAGCTCCCGCACCAGGTCGAGCCGCACCAGCTCCACGTACCGGGCCGGGGTCGTGCCGATCTCGTCGTGGAACAGCCGCGACAGCTGGCGCGGGCTCACGGCCGCCGTGGCCGCCATGACCGGGACGGAGTGGTTCGCGGCGGGGTCGGCGGCGACCGCGTCCAGCACCGCGCGCAGCGGGCTCCGGCGCGACACCTGGCCGCGCGACCGCACGGCGAACTGCGAGTGGCGGTCCGGCCGCCGCAGGAACACGACCATCGCCCGCGCGACCTCGGCGGCCACCTCCGCGCCGTGGTCGTCCTGCACCAGCGCGAGCGCCAGGTCGATGCCGGAGCTGAGGCCCGCCGCCGTCACGAGGTCGCCGTCGCGCACGCAGAGGTCGTCCGGTCGGAGCAGCACCCTCGGGTAGCGCCGCGCGAACAGGTCGACCTGCCGCCAGTGGGTGGTCGCCTCCCTGCCGTCGAGCAGGCCGAGCTCGGCCAGCAGGAACGAGCCCGTGCACACCGACGTGACCCGGTCGGCGCCCACGGCCAGCAGGCTGGCCGCGTCCAGGAGCCGCGGGTCGAGGTGCACGTCGACCGCGCCGTCCGCGCCGGGGACCAGCAGCGTGCCACCCGGCTGGGAGTACCGCGCGGCGCCCGCGACGACCACCCTCACGCCGGAGGACGAGCGGACGTGCGCGCCGTCCGCCGACACCACCTGCACGTGGTAGTCGGCGCCGAACCGGTTGGCGTGGCAGAAGACGTCCGCCGGGCCGGCGATGTCGATCGTCGTCACGCCGTCGAACGCGAGGATCGTCACCAGCATCCCCCCATCGTGGCAGCATTCCGGAGGCCGGTGTCAGGCAGTTTTCGTTCCAGGGCACCAATTCCCGGCCACCGGGGCCGCGTCCGTTCAGGCGAAGGCGACCACGTAGGTGAGCACCACCCCGAGCAGGTAGAGCGGGTAGCCGACGCGCGCCGCCCTGGTCAGCCTCCGCTCGGCGACCGCGCGCCGGGTCGACGCCAGCCTCTTGCGCAGCATCGCGATCAGCACGCAGGTCGCGGCGAGCAGGATGAACGCGTAGTAGCCCCACTCCAGCGCCACCGTGTAGCTGACCGACGGGAGCTGCGAGGTGACGTTGTTGAGCAGCACGGCGGTGCTCAGGATCGCCGTGACGCCCATCGACACGGGCGCGCCGCCGTCGGACGCGGAGAAGAACAGCGACAGGTAGGTCACGCAGATCAGCAGCACCAGCGGCAGCAGGTTCTTGACGAGGAACGGCGCCGTGTCCCGGGCGATCTCCACCTCGCCCGCGTACTGGCTGTAGTAGATGCCCGACCCGGCGCCCGCGCTGTCGCCGAGCGCGTCGCTGCTGCCGACCGTGCGCTGGAAGAACCGCGCCGAGGCCGCGACCCAGTTGGGGATCTGGTTGATGTCCTCGTTCGCGTCGGTGCCGCTGCGCAGGAAGGTGCTCGGCGGCTGGTCGAGGATCTCCCGGTCCGTCGCGTACACGACCTGGTCGGCGGTCCGGGTCCGGTTCTGGAGCACGACGACGAGCCGCTGGTGGTCGAACGGGAACCCGCGGAACTCGAACCCGGTCTTGAAGCGCTCCCCCACGCGGTAGAGCCGGTAGGTGGAGCCGTTCTCGGTCACGTCCCGCAGCGGCTGGCCGAGCTTGAGGTCGGGCTTGACCGCGTTGACGAACTGCACGTCGGAGGCCCCGTGGTCGCCGGTGTACTTGAGCCACAGGAAGAAGTCGACGAAGTACGTGCCGTCCCTGGTGTCCAGGTCGCGCACCTCGTTGAGGTTGATGCCCGTCGCCACGACCTGGCGGCGGCTCAGGTACCGGTCGCCGATCGCGATGACCGATCCGCCGGCCAGCCCCTGGCGCAGGGCCTCGTCCGACGGCGGGTCGTAGATCGTCAGCTGCACCGGGGTGGACGCGAACCGCTCCCCGTCGCTGGTCACCACGGACACCGGCATCTGCGCGGACCCGGTCGGCGAGAAGTACAGCGGCCCGAGCAGCGCGGGGAACGAGTTCTTCCGGTCCTTGAGCGCCGCCCACCCGTCGCGCACCCGCTGCCGGTCGGCCGCGCGCCGCTCGGGCGTGAGGCCCATGCCTCCCAGGCCCATGACGTGCAGGCCGACGTTGAGCGCCTGCCGGGCCGTCGCGGCGTGCCACAGCGGTTCCTCGCCGTACCGCCGCCCGTACTCCTGGGCCCACGTCAGCGCCTGCCCGGACAGCGAGTCGTTCGCGAGCGGCGTGCCCGCGTACAGGTTCGCCGTCAGCAGGCCCGGTCGGCCCAGGTCGCGCTCGGCCGCGGTCAGCGCGTCGTGGAACGCCTGCGTGCCGAGGGAGGCGACGCCCAGCACCGGCGCCGTGACGCCGCCCGTCCTGAGCCGCCGGAGCACGTCGACACCGCGGTCGGGGTCGGTCGCCAGCACGATCGGCGCGAACGGGTCCAGCGCCGCCGGGTCCACCGCGGACCCGTCGAGCGGTGTCGTCGCCACCACCTCGCCGAACCGCCCGAACGACTCGGCGAACGCCTCCCGAACGGACGTCCCCGCCTCGTCGGGGTCGTGCACGACCTGGGCCCGCGTCGCCCCGAGCACGTCGGCGGCGTAGGCGGCCAGGAAGTCCGACTGGGTGCGGTTGCCGAACATGCTGCGGAAGTACCAGTCGCTGCCGTCGGTGATGCGCGACGACCCGGCCGACGGCGTGATCGCCGGGATGCGGGCCCGCTGGTAGATCGGCGCGGCGGCCAGGGCGGTGTCGCTGCTTCCGTGCCCCACCACGTACATCGCCCGGTCCTCGCGGACGATCTCCTCGGCGATCTCCCGAGCTCGGTCCACCCGGTCCTCGTCGTCGTGGACCAGCAGCTCCACCGGGTGCCCGTCGACACCGCCCGCCGCGTTCACCTCGTCCAGGCGCATCCTCAGCCCGCGCTCCATCGCGACCGAACCGGGTTTCGCCATCCCCGCGACCAGGGCGACGAACACCGGTTCCCCGCTCGGGTGGCCCGACGCCGAGTACACCCCGACGACCGACAGCAGCACGGCCGCCACCACCGCGAGCGCGACCCACGAGCCCCGCCGACGCGGCGGGGCGTCCGCCTTCGGCCGAGGGGGCTCCACCAGCTCCTCGACCTCGCGCGGCGGCCTGGCCGCCACGCCGTCCAGCGCCCGCAGCGCCCGGCCCGTGAGCGGGTCGGCCTCGATCGCGAACGCCCGGTCCAGGCAGAACCGCCGTTCCGCGGGCTCGTCGACCACCTCGGCCAGCCACCGCCACGCGGGCTCGTAGTCCGCCTCCTTCGCCAGGGCCCGGCCGAGCAGCTCACGGGCGGCGGCCGGGTCCGAGTCACGGGCCGCCACCGCCCGGTGGGTGAGCGCTACCGGTGTGTCGGTGGTGTCGGACACGGGTGGGGACCTCCGCTGCTCGGTCGCTGGACGCGACGGAGGTTAGGCAGCACCACCGTTCCCCGATCGAGGATCCTTCGACCGGGGAACGGCCCCCGTTCGGGTCACCACTCAGCCGTGGAACCGCTCCCACGCCGACTGCCGGGTCATGCCGAGCGCATCGCCGATCCGCACCCACGTGACACCGCGCTCCCGCAGGTCCAGCACGCGTTCCCGCAGGCCCGCCTCCACCTGCGCCGAGGTGGCCGCGATGCGCGGCAGGCCCGCCAGCAGCTCCTCGTCGGTCATGCCTGCCCACTCCGGCACGCGTGACTCCGACGGACCGTCCGCACCGAGGATGTCCACGCACAGGGCCACGCACTCGTCGCAGATGTAGACGCCGGGCCCCGAGATGACCTTCCGCACGTCGGCGGCGGCCTTGTGGCAGAACGAGCACATTCGAACCTCCTTTGTCAGGCGCAACCTGACACACGGTTGACGATAGCGTGACCTCCGTGGCCGTCAACCCCCTCGACCCGACCGGACTCGACCAGGCAGCGGCGGAGTTCGACGACCAGCGCTCCCGCCTGTTCGGCATCGCGTACCGGATGCTCGGCAGCGCGGCGGAGGCCGAGGACGTCGTCCAGGAGACCTGGCTGCGCTGGCAGACCACCGATCGCGAGGTGGTCAGGAGCATCCCGGCGTTCCTCACCACGGTCACGACCAGGCTCGCGATCAACTCGGCCCAGTCCGCCCGCTCGCGGCACGAGACCTACGTCGGCCCGTGGCTGCCCGAACCGGTCGACACCAGCGCCGATCCCGCGCTGGGCGCCGAACGCGGCGAGGCGCTGGAGATGGCGATCCTCCTGCTGCTGGAGAAGCTGACGCCGACCGAGCGGGCGGCGTACGTGCTGCGGGAGGCGTTCGACTACCCGTACGCGCAGATCGCGGAGATCGTCGCGACGTCGGAGGCGAACGTCCGGCAGCTCGTGAGCCGCGCCCGCAAGCACGTCGCCGACGGGCGGCGCGCGCCGGTCGACCGGACCGAGCAGCGGCGGCTGCTCGACGCCTTCCTGGTCGCCGCCCGAACGGGCGATCTCCTCGCGCTGGAGGACCTGCTCGCGGCGGACGTCGTCAGCTACTCCGACGGCGGCGGAGTCGTGCGCGCCTCGAAGATCCCGGTCGTCGGCCGCACGCACGTCTCGCGGTTCGTCGCCGCGTTCGCCGGGCACTTCTGGGCGGACACGACGACCACCTGGGTCGAGGCGAACGGCGGGGCGTCCGTCGTGGTCGCCCGCGAGGGCGTCGCGTTCGCCGTCATCACGGTCACCGCGTCGGAGGAGGGCATCGACCAGGTGCTGTGGGCGATGAACCCGGCGAAGATCGCGGCCATCTCCTCCGCCTGAGCTGTCACAGGGCCGGGGGCCGTCCGGTCATGACTGGTGACCGGACAGCGGCAACGTGAGAGGTGCACCATGAAGATCGTGGTTATCGGCGGCAGCGGGCTCATCGGTTCCAAGCTCGTGGCGAAGCTCGGCGAGCACGGCCACGAGGCCGTTCCCGCGTCGCCCGCCTCCGGGGTGAACACCATCACCGGCGAAGGCGTGGCCGAGGTCCTCACCGGCGCGGACGTCGTCGTGGACGTGTCGAACTCCCCGTCGTTCGCCGACGCGGACGTGCTGGCGTTCTTCGAGACGGCGACCACCAACCTCCTGACCGCGGCGGCGGACGCGGGTGTCGGCCACTACGTCGCGCTCTCGGTGGTCGGCGCGGACCGCCTGCCCGACAGCGGCTACCTGCGGGCGAAGGTCGCGCAGGAGCAGCTCATCACCAAGTCGGGCCTGCCCTACTCGATCGTGCGGGCGACCCAGTTCCACGAGTTCGCCAAGTCCATCAGCGAGGCCGCGACCGTGGACGGCGTCGTCCACGCGCCGTCGGCGCTGATGCAGCCCATCGCCGCCGAGGACGTGGCGGCGACCGTCGGCCGCGTCACCGTCGGCGCGCCCGTCAACGGCGTCGTCGAGGTCGGCGGTCCCGAGCTGATCGGCATGGACGACCTCATCCGCCGGAGCCTGGCCGCGCGCGGCGACTCGCGCGCGGTCGTCACCGACCCGCACGCCCGCTACTTCGGCACCGAGCTGGAGGAGCGCAGCCTGGTGACCGGCGAGGGCGGCCTCAAGGCCGAGACCACCTTCGCGGAGTGGCTGGCGGCGCAGGAGAAGTAGCCGTCGGAGCGGCGGCCCCGGCCGGGGCCGCCGCGACGCTCACCACAGTCACGTTGATGCTTCAACCTTCGAGGCGTAGGTTCGGTCGTGGACCATCACCGGCGCGGCGGAGGAAGCATGGAAATCGGGATCTACAGCTTCGCGGATCGGCACCCCGACCCGCTGACCGGCGAGCAGGTCTCGGTGTCCCAGGCGCTGAAGAACACCGTGGAGCGCATCAGGCTCGCCGACGAGCTGGGCCTCGGCTTCTACGGGCTGGGCGAGCACCACCTCGACGACTACGCGATCTCCAACCCCGGCACGGTGCTCGCCGCCGCGGCGAGCGTGACCGAGCGGATCACGTTGAGCAGCGCGGTGACCGTGCTGAGCACCGAGGACCCGGTCCGGGTGTACCAGCAGTTCACGACGCTCGACCAGCTCAGCGGCGGGCGGGCCGAGCTGCTGGCCGGGCGCGGGTCGTTCACCGAGTCGTTCCCGCTGTTCGGCGCGGACCTCGGCGACTACGACGAGCTGTACGAGGAGAAGCTGGCCCTGCTGCTGCGGATCGACCGCGAGGACCCGATCACGTGGTCCGGCCGGTTCCGCGCGCCGCTGGAGAACGCGCGCATCCTGCCCCGCCCGTACGGCGAGCGGCTGCGCATCTCCGTCGGCACCGGCGGCAACCCGGAGTCGTCGGCCCGCGCGGGCGTGCTCGGGCTGCCGATCGTGTACGCGGTCATCGGCGGCGAACCGGAGCGCTTCGCGCCGCTGGTCGACCTCTACCGCCGCGCGGGCGAAGCCGGCGAGCACGCGCCCGAGGACATGCACGTGACGATGAGCGCCATCGGGCTCGTGGCGAAGAACTCCCAGGACGCCAAGGAGTCCTTCTACCCGTACTGGCTGGAGACGATGAAGTACGGCGCGAGGGCACGGGGCTGGGCCGTGCCGACCCGCGGCGAGTACGACGAGTACACCCGCGGCGCCCGCGCGCTCTTCGCGGGCAGCCCGGAGGAGGTCGCCGAACGGATGATCTCCGTCGGACGGCTCGTCGGGGCCGACCGGTACGCGATGCAGATGGACTGGGCGGGCGTGCCGCACGCCACCGTGATGACGGCGATCGAACTGCTGGGGACCGAGGTGCTCCCGGTGGTGCGCCAGGAACTCGGCGCCTAGCGCGGGAGACCGCGTCTCCGAGGCCGAGTGGGCCAGGAACGTCCCCGACGAGCCGTACCGGAACCCCTGCTAGCCCAGCAGGGCCGCCGCGGCGGCGCGGGCGTGCTCGG
>NZ_DBNGPQ010000175.1:0-29808 GCF_057122925.1 Umezawaea sp.
AACCGCTTCGTGAGCGACCCGGCGAAGTTGTCGTGGAAGAACGCCGCGTCCTTGCCCAGCAGCTCGTCCACCGCGAACGCCGACAGGTTCTCGATCCCGCGCCCGTCCACGCGGTTGAGGCAGTGGAAGCCGATGCGCCACAACACCTCCGAGAGCAGCATGAGGCCGCCGAAGGCCAGCACGTACGGCAGCACCGCTCCGAGGCGGGTGTCCCCACCGCCCGCGAGGTGCCCGACGAGGGCGCCCACCGCCAGCGGCGCGAGGTAGAGCTGGCACGTGACGCCCAGCGCCGGCGAGACGAGGGCGCCCGCGGAGAGGAACCCGTGGCGCCGCAACTCCCTGCCGTACAGGCGCAGGGCGAGCAGAACCGCGTTCTCGCGGACGGGTTCGCCCGCCCCTGGCGCGTCCATCCGACTCCCTCCGGGAGCACCTCAGCGTCTTTTCATGGTGCCGCAGGAGGACGGGTCGCAGCGATCGAATATCGGGCGCGCTCCGCCGTCGCGAGGTGTGGGGAACCGCCGCCGAACCAGGCGGATGAGTGGCAGTTTCCCACCTCTTTCCCTTCCAGCATCGCATTTATGGTGACTAGCGGCAGCCGGCTCGACACCGCGTCGAGAGGGCGCCCGCCCCGTCGTACCGAAGGAGAACCGCCCATGCCCGATCAGTCCACCGTCGTGAACGGGCTGATGCAGCCGCGGCCGCTCACCATCGCGCACGTCCTGGAGCGCGCCGAGCGGCTCCACGCGCACAAGCTCGTCACGACGGCGGACGTCGAGCGGCTCACGTACGCCGAGGTGGCCGACCACACCCGGCGCCTGGCCACCGCGCTGGACCACCTCGACGTCCCGGTCGGGGCCCGCGTCGGCACGTTCGCGAGCAACAGCAGGCGCCACCTGGAGCTGTACCTCGCCGTGCCCGCCACCAAGCGGGTGCTGCACTCGATCAACATCCGGCTCTCGGCGGAGCACCTGGAGTACATCGCCGACCACGCCGAGGACGACGTGGTGTTCGTCGACCGCGCCCTGCTCCCGCGGATCTGGCCGAGCGCCGACCGGTTGCCGCGGGTGCGGTACTGGGTGGTGCTGCCCGACGGCAGCGACGAGGCGATCCCGGTGGACCCCAGGGTCCTGGACTACGACGAGCTGGTGTCCAGCGCCCCGTTCACGGGCTCGTTCGAGGACGCGTTCACGCTCGCGGACGAGAACCTGGCCTCCGGGCTGTGCTACACCTCCGGGACGACCGGACCGCCCAAGGGTGTGCTGTACAGCCACCGGTCGACGGTCCTGCACTGCCTCGGGACGCTCGCGGCCGGTCTCATCGGCATCTGCGAGAGCGACGTGGTGATGCCGATCGTGCCCATGTTCCACGCCAACGCCTGGGGCCTGCCCTACGGCGCGATCATGGCGGGCGCGTCGCTGGTCCTGCCCGGCGCGTCCGCCGAGCCCGCCCACCTGCTGCGGCTGATGGAGGCCGAGCGGGTGACGGTCGCGGGCGCCGTCCCGACGGTGTGGACGAGCCTGGTGCCGGAGCTGCCGTCCTACGACCTGAGCGCGACGCGGTTCCTGCTGGGCGGCGGCTCCGCCATCGCCCCCGCGCTGTCGGAGACCTACCGCGCGGTGATCGGGGTGCCGATCACCCACTCCTGGGGGATGACGGAGATCAGCCCGGTCGGGACCATCGGCGGCACCCGCACCCGGCACCGGGACGCCACCGAGGACGAGCGGGTGGCCGTGCGGGCCGCCCAGGGCCAGCCCCTGCCGCTGGTGAACGTGCGGGTGGTCGACGTCGAGACCGGCCGGGAACTGCCCCGCGACGGCCGCGCCGTCGGCGAACTCCAGGTGGCGGGCCCGTGGGTGGCGGGCGGCTACTTCCGGGTGGACGCCGCCGAGAGCTTCACCGCCGACGGCTGGCTGCGCACCGGCGACCTGGCCACCCTCGACGCCGAGGGCTACCTGCGGCTCGTGGACCGGATCAAGGACCTGATCAAGTCCGGGGGCGAGTGGATCTCCTCGGTGGAGTTGGAGGCCGCCATCGTCTCGCACCCCGACGTCGTCGAGGTGGCGGTGGTCGCCCGCCCCGACCCGCGGTGGGTGGAGCGGCCCGTCGCCTACGTCGTCGTGCGCGACGGCAGCACCACCACGGCCGAGGATCTCCTGCGGCACATCACGCCGATGGTCGCGAAGTGGTGGCTGCCCGACGAGTTCGTCTTCCTCGACTCGCTGCCCAAGACGGGCACCGGCAAGCTGTCGAAGACCACCCTGCGCGACTCCGCCCGCATCGCCTGAACCGCACGGCTCAGGCCGACCCAGCCGCAGCCACCCTCAACTGGTGCAACCTCAACCCGAGCCGCAGTTCCAGGTCGTTGTCCTGGCGCCAATCCACACCGAGAACCACGCCCGCACGGTCCAACCGCTTGATCAACGTGTTCACGTGCAGGTGCAACGCCCTGGCCGTCGCCGCGACGTTCGCTCGGTGCAGGTAGAACGCACCGAGGGTGTCCACGAGGTTCGAGCCGCGCCGCTGGTCGTGGTCCAGGAGCGGGCCGATGGAGTCGGCGAGGAAGCGGTCGAGTTCGTGGACCCGTTCGGGGTCGAAGACCGTGGCGTACAGGGCGTACCGGCCCGTGGTGGTGCCCAGGTCGGTGTGGCCGAGCGCCCGCGCGACGGCCCCGCAGCGGCCCGCCAGGGCGAACGCGCGCGCCCAGTCGTGGTGAACGGCCCGCTCCCCCACGACCACGACGGGGGCGCCCGAGGTGCGGCGCAGGCGCTGGTGGACCTCCTGGACGGTCCGGTCGTCGTCGGCGCTGTGCAGGATCATCGTCGCCCTGCCCAGGTGCTCGCCCGCCAAGCCCGCGCGCTCGCGGGCGATGTCGTGCAGGTGGCGCGAGAGGTCGGTGGACGACAGCGTGGGCGAGTCCGCCACGAGGACCAGGTCCAGGCGGTCGGCGTCGATGCCGCGGGCCCTGGTGCGGACGCGCTGGGCGGGGCTGATCCCTGGGCTGCCGACCATCAGTTCGGTCAGGAGTTCGCCGCTCAGCCGTTCGCTGGCCTCGGCGACGGCCTGCTCCTTGAGGATGAGCAGCCCCAGGATGTGGGTGGCCCGTTCGAGGGTGCGCAGGTCCACGTCGTCCGGGGCCGACTCCCGGCTCCACGCCAGCGCGCCGAGGTGGCTGTCGCCCGCCTGGATCGCGGCGACGCTGCGGGCGATCCCGTCGGCGTCGATCGAGGTGGTGCAGCGGCCCGAGCGGCGCGCCCTCTCGACGGCGTCCGCGAGGTCGCCCTCGGCCGGGGCGCCGCACGGGCTCGACGCCGAATCCCGGCGGAGGTCGGGCGCACCGCCGCGGTCGAGGAGCGTGACGCTCCCGCCGAGCTGGTCGGCGAGGAGCTGCGCGACGTCCCCCGGTGACCCGCCGCCCAGCACGGCACCGGTCAGCGCCTCGTGGATCGCCTGCGCCCGCTCCACGACGGCCACGTGCTCCTCGATCCGCCGGTAGGCGACCCTCAGCTCCCGCAGGGCGTCCCGGCTCTCCTCGTAGAGGCGGGCGTTGTCGAGCGCGACGGCGGCGTGGTCGGCGAACGCGCTCAGCAGCGCGATCTCACCGGGCTGGAAGGACCGCTCCGAGCGGTCGGCGGCGAACAGCGCGCCCACCGCCTCGCCCCGGATCACCAGCGGCACACCGAGGAGCGCGACGAGCGCCTCCGTGGTGACGAGGCGGTCGAAGTTCGGGTCGTGGTCGATGAGCGTCGAGGCGGCGTAGTCGCGCACCCAGTGCGGGCTCCGCGACGCCAGCACCTTGCCGCCGAGCCCCACGCCGACCGGGATGCACGCCGTGAGGAAGGAGGCGGAGATCGTGCCCTCCGACGCCCTGGCCGACAGCTTGCCGTCCGCGCCGACCAGCGAGAGGTAGGTGAAGTCCGTGCCGATCAGCTCGTGGGCGTGGTGGACGATCGACTGGAGCACGTCGTCCAGCTCGCCCAGCGCGGTCAGGGACTTGGCGGTCGCGTACAGCGACGCCAGTTCGCGCTGGCGGCGCACGAGGGCGCGCGACTCCACCTCACCGTCGGGATCTTCGGCCACGGTGCCGCCCTCCTTCGACGTCGGGTGGAGGAAAGACCCACCGATCGGCACGAGACGTGTGTGATGCGTACCTCATCCACAGCGTAACCGCGCCCTAACATGACCGTCATCACCTGCCTGTGCTCTCGACGAAGGCGGCATGTATGGCGACCCCGCTCACGCAACCCGAAGAAGAGTCCGGCAGCCTCGGCGGCGCCGTGCCCGCGACCCGAAGCCGAGCGTTCCGCAAGCTGCTGACCGCGGGGCTCGTCGGCAGCTCGATCGAGTGGTACGACTTCTTCCTCTACGGCACCGCGGCCGCGCTGGTGTTCCCCCGCGTGTTCTTCCCGAACTCCTCGGCGCTGACGGGGACCCTGCTCGCCTTCAGCACCTTCTGGGCGGGCTTCGTGGCGCGGCCGATCGGCGGGGTGCTCGCCGGGCACTTCGGCGACAAGTACGGGCGCAAACCGGTCGTCGTGGCGTGCCTGGCGCTCATGGGGGCCGCGACGTTCCTGATCGGCTGCCTGCCCAGCGCGGCGTCGGTCGGCGCGCTGGCCCCGACGCTGCTGGTCACGCTGCGCTTCCTCCAGGGGCTCGCGGCGGGCGGCCAGTGGGGCGGGATCATGCTCCTGCTCACCGAGTCCGCCAGCCCCAAGCGGCGCGGCTTCGCCGGGACGTTCGGGCAGACCAGCGTTCCCGTCGCCGTGATCATCTCGAACCTGATCTTCGTCGCGGCCAGCGGCCTGATGCCGAACGACGCGTTCCTCAGCTGGGGCTGGCGCATCCCGTTCCTGGTCAGCGTCGTGATGTTCGCGGTGGTGCTCTACATCCAGACCAGGGTGGAGGACACGCCGGAGTTCCGCGAGTTGCAGCGGCAGGTGTCCACGCCCAAGGCCGCCGTGGTCCGCGCTCCGCTCGCGAAGGTCGTCCGGAGCAAGTGGCGGACCATCCTCCTCGGCTGCGGGCTCCTCTCGGCCACCAACAGCCTCTTCTACGTCAGCATCGCCGGGCTCCTGAGCTACGGCACGAACTCCCTGGGGCTCCAGCGCAACGCCCTGCTCGCGGTGGTGCTGCTCAGTTCCGTGGCGATGGTCGTGGTCATCCCCTGGTCCGGCCACCTCTCGGACAGGGTGGGCCGCAGGCCGCTGATCCTGATCGGCGGACTGGGCGTCGCGCTCTGGGCCTTCCCGTACTTCGGGCTGGTGGACACGGCGTCGCTGCCGCTGATCTTCGTGGCCGTGGTGGTGGGCTTCGTGCTCCAGTGCCTCACCTACGGCCCGATGGCGGCCTACCTCGGTGAGCTGTTCGCGCCCAACGTCCGCTACTCCGGGGCGTCGCTGTCCTACCAGCTCTCCGCGATCATCGTCAGCGGCGGCACGCCGTTCCTCATGACGGCGCTCATCGCGAAGACCGGGAGCACCGCGTCGGTCGCCGCCTACATCGCGGCCATGGGGCTGATCACCTTCGCCAGCGCGTGGTTCCTGCCCGAGACGAACACGGCCGAGGTCCGCGCGGACCCGACCGCCATCCCCGGCACCCACCTCTACCGCTGAAGACCCAGGAGGACACCGGCGTGATCAGCACATCCGCACCGCCGCGCACCGGGACCCGTCGGCTCGCCGTGCTGGCGGCCGCGGTCCTGGTGGCGACCGCCGCCCACGTCGCCCCCGCCGCCGCGGTGGCCCCGACCGCGGTGCCCGCGTGCGCCGGGCTGGCCGGGTTGGGGATCCCGGCGTCGGTGATGAGCCTGCCGACCAGCGGGGGCGTCGTCCGGTCGGCCGTGACCAGGACCGCCGTGGTCAGCGGCGAGACGATCGAGTACTGCCAGGTCGACGCCGACATCCTCCCCGTCGACCCGGCCGCGCCCGCCATCAAGGCGCGGGTCGCCCTCCCCCGCGACTGGAACCGCAGGGCGCTGATGTTCGGCGGCGGCGGCTACAACGGCACCGTTCCCGACCTGACGATGACCGTGCCCTTCGGCCCGGCCGACCGGCCCGCGCCCCTGGCCCGGCGGTACGCGACGTTCGCCAGCGACTCGGGGCACCAGCAGAGCCCGACGGCCGTCCCCTCGCTCGACGGGTCGTTCGGCGTGAACGACGAGGCGCTGAGGAACTTCGCCGCCGGTGACGCGCTGAAGAAGACCCACGACGCGAGCCTGTTCATCATCCGGCACGCCTACGCCTCCGCCCCGGTCGAGGTGTTCTTCGCGGGGGGCTCCACGGGTGGCCGCGAGGCGCTGGAGGTCGCCCGCCGGTGGCCGCACGCGTTCGACGGCGTGATCTCCGCCTACCCGGCCTGGAACAACCTCAGCGAGGTCCTCTACCTGGGGTACCTGACGCAGGTGCTGTCCCGGCCCGGCGCCTTCCCCGGTCCCGAGAAGCAGAAGCTGCTGTACGACAGCGTCGTCGACGCGTGCGACGGCTCGGACGGCGTGGAGGACGGCGTCGTCTCCAACCAGCGGGGTTGCCACTTCGACCCCCGCGCGCTGCGCTGCCCCGACGGGCTCGACACGGGCCCGACGTGCCTGTCGGACGCCCAGGTCGGGGCCGTGACCGCGATGTCGACGCCGTTCCGGTGGCCGTACCGGATCGCCGGCGGCGAGACGCACTACCCCGGCTTCCCGTTCCTCTCGGGAGCGGACATGCGGACCCCGTTCCTCGGGTTCGGCACCACCGCGCCCGCCAACCCCATGCCCGTGACGAGCGGCTACGGGATGCAGTACTGGGAGCAGTGGGTCAAGCACTTCCTCACGCGGGACCCCGGCCACGACTCGCTCGCCGTCGATCCCCGCGACCCCGGCGAGTGGCTCGCCCGGATCAGCCACCTGTCCACCGTCCAGGACCGCAACGACGTGGACCTGCGCCCGTTCGCCCGCGCGGGCGGCAAGCTGATCCTGCTCCACGGCGCCGCGGACGAACTGGTGTCCCACCGGTCGACGAACGACTACTACCAGCGGGTGCGGGACCTGCTGGGCCCCGTCGCGACCGACCGGACCCTGCGGTACTACCTCGTGCCGGGGGCCAACCACGCGAACGTCGGCGCGCCGGCGTTCGCCGCGAACTGGGACTCCCTCTCGGCTCTGGAGCGCTGGGTCGACCGGGGGCAGCCGCCTGCGAACCCGGTCGTGGTCGACGCGAACCACGACCGGCGCACCCGGCCGCTCTGCGAGTACCCGGCCTGGCCCCGCTACCGCGCGGGCGACCCGAACAGCGCGTCGAGCTTCACCTGCGTGCGGTGAACCCGGTGCGGTGACCGCGCTCCTCCAGGGGCGCGGTCACCGCGCTACCGCTCGAACCGCCCCTCCCGAGCCCCCGCACGGCCGGGAGCGGGCGCTCGGTGGCCTCTCACGAGGCCGCCCGCCCCACACCGGAGAACTTCTCGACGGCCGCCGGGGTGACGGGCGTGAAGAAGTTCACCAGGTTGCCGTCGGGGTCGCGGAACAGCAGCGCGCGGTTGCCCCAGGGCATCGTGGTGGGTTCGGTGACGAACTCCCCCACGACGTCGACCAGGTTCCGGTGCACGGCGTCCACGTCGTCGACGAGGAACTCGACGACGACGCTGCGGTTGTCGGCGGGCCGGGCGGAACCGGGTGCGAACAGCGGCACGGTGCGGGTGCTCGCGATGGCGAGCGTGGCCGAGGCGGTCCTCAGCTCGGCGAAGTCCTCGGTGGCCCGGTCGGCCCGCACGCCGGTCACGCGCTCGTAGAAGGTGACGAGGCGGGCGACGTCGTCGGTGATGACGCGGATGGACACGAAGTTCACGGGATCTCCCTCGGTAGTGGTCGCACCCGGCACGCTAGAGCGGATACCGGGCGAAACCCGCCCGGTACGGCTGGGAGGATTCCGGGGGTGACCCGACCCGTGTCCCGCGTGCTCGCCCTGCTGGAACTCCTCCAGTCGGGAGGGCTCCGGACCGTGGCCGAACTCGCCGACCGGCTCGGTGTGGACGAGCGCACGGTGAGGCGGTACGCCCAGCACCTCACCGACCTGGACGTGCCGGTCGAGTCGGTGCGCGGTCGCTACGGCGGCTACCGGCTCGCGCCGGGCTACCGGATGCCCCCGCTGATGCTGAGCGACGAGGAAGCGCTCGCCGTGCTGCTCGGCCTGGTCGCGGGCCGCCGGGCGGGTCTGACGACGGCCGCGGGCACGGCGAGCGAGACGGCGGCGGCCAAGGTCCGCCGCGTGCTGCCCGAACGGCTGGGCCGCAGGCTCGACGCCGTGCTGGGCTCGCTCGCCTTCACCGCTCCGGCGGACGAGCACCCCGCCCCGGACGCCGCGGTCCTGCTGCCGATCGCCGACGCGGTGAGCCACCACCGCCCGGTGTCGATCCGGTACACCGCCGCCGACGGCGGGCGCAGCGAACGCGTGCTGCACCCGCACGGGCTCGTCGCCCACGCGGGCAGGTGGTACGTGACGGGTGCCGTGCCGGGGACCGGCGAGGACCGGACGTTCCGGCTGGACCGCATCACGGGCGCGACGACCCTGCCGGGCTCGTTCGACCCGCCCGACGGGCCGGACCCGGCGCGGCGCCTCCTGACGAGCCTCGCGACCGCCGCGTACCGGTACGAGGTGACCGTGCGGGTCCGGGGGACCGCCGCGCAGGTCCACGCCCGCCTCCCGGCGAGCGTCGCGGTCGTGACGGAGTCCCCCGGCGGCGCGGGGTCGTGGTCCCTCGTCGAACTGCGCGCCGAACGGCTCGACTGGCTGCCCGCCGCGCTGGCGTCGCTGGACCTGCCGTTCGTCGTCGAACGGCCCGCCGAGCTCCGCGACCTCGTCGTGGCGTTCGCCGACCGACTGGTCCGGTCGGCCCGGAGCCAGCGCGCCCGGAAGAAGTCGGGCGGGTCGGGTTCCTCCCGCGGCGACTCGGAGGAGCCGGGAGGACCACCGTGCGCCGACGGGATGTGACGCACATTCGCCACGTTCGCGTGCCACGCCCGTTCACCGCCGGGAACGCTTGCCAGATCGGGACGCTTGGTGAATCATCCGGTCAGCCGTCCCCCGCCCACCCGAGCACGGTGAACAGGGTGTGGAGTCTCATGTGGAGGGCGGCGGGCCGAGTTCGACAGGAACCGAAGAGCACGAACACGCGAGTGGTGATGAATCGGATGCGTGCTCGTTCCTCGGTTCATCCGGTTCCGCTCGCGGACAGGGCTCTTCGGCGAGGACGGAAAGGACGTTCATGCGGAGTGCGGGGAAAACAGCGATCACCATCTCCGCGGTGGTCGCGCTCGCCGCAGGCACGACGGGGGTGGCGACGGCTCAGCAGCCGGGGGTCGCCGCCGATTCGGTGCGCGGGTCCATCGCGTACCTGGTGGACCGGTACGGCGTGAGCCAGGCGGAGGCGCTCCGGCGGCTCGACCTCCAGCGGGTCTCGTCGCACCTGGACAAGCTGTTCAAGACGGCCTTTCCCGACAACTACGCCGGGATGCGGATCGACCAGGACGGCGGTGGCGTGCTCAGGGTGTCGTTCAAGGACCCCTCGGCCGCCACCGGTGCCCTGGCCGACGTGGCCGACCGCGCGCACGTGACGACCGAGCGGGTGGAGCACTCCCTCGCCGATCTGACCGCGGCGCGCGACCGGGTCGCCCAGGAGGTCGACGCCGGGCCGCTCTCGGCGTACCTGCCCGCGATCAGCCAGGCGGAGAACCGCGTGGTGCTGTGGGAACGGGAGTGGGTGGCCCAGGACACGACGCGCCTGGACTCGCCCGCGCGGGCGGGTGCCTCGGCCGCGGCCGAGGCGGACGCCGCCCGTCGTGCGGTCGCCGCCGACCCCGGTGTGGTCGTGGCGCGCACGCTCGTCGAGCCGAAGCCGTTGGCCGCCCAGGTGGTCGACCCCGACCAGTGCCACCCGCTGTCGTGCCTGGACCAGGGCCCGATGCGCGGTGGTATCCGGTTGAACCTGAAGCGGGACAACGGAACCTGGGGCGGGTGCACGGTCGGGTACAACGTGCGGTCCTCCGGTGGTGGGTTCGCGGGCAAGCCGTGGGTCCTGACCGCCGGGCACTGCATGGCGACGAAGACCAACAACACCCCGACCCAGCACCACGGGGTCGACGTCGTGGCGCAGCACGGGATCGAGAAGAACTCCTACCCCTACGACTACGCGGCCGTCCCCTACGTGGACGACGCCACCGCGCAGGAGTGGCTGGAGGGGCACTCGGAGCGCAACCTCGTGCTGAAGTGCGAGGGGGTGGGCGGGTGCGACACCCCGTCCACCCAGCAGATCACCACGGTGCACCCGCTCGCCGACATCATCCCCGGTTGGGTGGTGTGCGCGGCGGGCTCCGGCTCCAGCGCGGCCGACCACCCGGCCGAGGTCGACAGCGGGGCGGGCGCGGGCTACCAGCCCGGCACGCACTGCGGCCAGGTCCTGTCCACCGACGTCGGCATCAACACCGACGTGTGCGCACGCGCCGGGGACAGCGGCGGTCCGCTGTTCACCGAGGTGGACCGGGCGGGGCTGGGCATCCTGGAGGGCAGCCAGCAGGAGCGCAGCGGTCCGTGCGCTCCCGGTGAGCTGAACAACTACTCGCCCCTGGACACGATCCTGACGGATCTCGGGGAGCGGGTCGCGAGCCAGGGCTCGGTGTTCTCGGTGATCACGTCGCCGCAGGGCTGACACGGGTTCGGGGGTGGTGCGCCCCGGTGGCGCACCACCCCCGACCTCACCGGACGCGGAACGTCCACCGGCCCGATCCCACGTCGTGGACGGCCGTGCGGTCGTCGACCCGCACGAGTCGGGCTCCCGTGGTGGCCCTGAGCCGGTGGTCGCCCTGGAGCGGCACCTCCACCCTCGCGGTCGTGCCGACCGGCACCGCCACCTCCGGGCGGGACTCGCGGTCGGTCCCGCGCCAGCCGGACGCGACCGGACCGCGGCGACGGACGCCGAGACGTGGTCGAGCGTCGCGCGGACGTTCTCCGGCGGCACCAGCCCGAAGGCCTGCGGCACGATGCCGGCGACCTGGCGCCCACTGCCGCACGTCGTGCCGTCCGGGCTGATCAGGTGCGCGGTGAACGCGTCCCCGATGCTCACCGGGGTACTGCGCCTCGGCGGCGCCGCTGGGCAGCGCAGCCCGAATTGAAGCGATTCGTTCCCGCTCGACGCTACAAGCCGGGCGGGCGACGCGGAACGGCCCGACGGCCGAACCGCCGGTGCACCCGTCCGGTGGGAGCCGCCGTCCCAGCGGTTCCGCGAACGGGTCGCACGCGGTAGAACCACTGGCGTGATGCGACGCCGTTCCCGAACCCTGCCCGCCCTGCTGGCCGCGCTGACCCTCGTCCTCGTCCCCGCTCCCGCCTCGGCGGAGACCGGGCGGGCCGGGTTCGTCACCCTCAGGTCGATCGACCCGACGATCGTGCAGGAGATCCGCTACACCACACCCCACAACTTCGTCGGTGTCCCGATCGACGGCTACCTCGAACCGACCTGCCTGCTCACGAAGCAGGCGGCGAAGGCGCTGCGGACCGTGCAGCGGCGGGTGCGCCCGCTCGGCCTGACCCTGAAGGTCTACGACTGCTACCGCCCGCAGCGGGCCGTCGACCACTTCGTGCGCTGGGCCGAGGACCTCGACGACACCACGACGAAGGCCGAGTTCTACCCGCGCGTCGACAAGACCAGGCTGTTCCTCGACGGCTACATCGCCGAGCGCTCCGGGCACAGCCGCGGCAGCACGCTCGACGTCACGCTGGTGCGGCTGCCCCCGGCCCCGCAGCGGCCGTACGTGCCCGGCGAACCCCTGACGCCCTGCTACGCGCCGGTGGGCGAGCGCTTCCCGGACAACACCGTCGACATGGGCACGGGGTACGACTGCTTCGACACCCTCTCCCACACCGCCGACCCGCGGGTCACCGGTGTCGCGCGGCAGAACCGCGACCTGCTCGTGACCGCCATGGACGCGGCGGGCTTCACCAACCTGGCCGAGGAGTGGTGGCACTTCACCCTGCGCGGCGAACCGTTCCCCGACACCTACTTCGACTTCCCCGTGGCCCGCTCGTCGGTGGGCGGGCGTGCGGCGGACCGCGGGTGACGGATCGAACACGGCTGCCCGGCGACCCCTCGGTTTGCCGGGCGGTTTCGCCTACTCTGGCCCGACCGGTCAGCGGCGACGGGGGGTTGGTGCTGTGGCTCGGCGTTCGGACCCACCGGTGGTGGTCCTGAGCATCCTGCTCGTGCTGTCGCTCGCCGGGTGGTTCGGTTTCGACTACCTGCACGACCGGCTCTCCGCGTCGGACTGCGACGCGGTCACCGCGCTCAGCGTCGTCGCCGCGCCGGACGTCGCCCCGGCCGTGGCCCGCGTGTCCGAGCAGGGCGGCGACCCGTGCTACCGGGTCGAGGTGGTGTCGAGGGAGTCCGCCGAAGCGGTCGAGACCCTCGCGGCCGTCAAGCCGGACGTGTGGATCCCCGAGTCGTCCCTGTGGCTGCTGCGCGCCCAGCGCGGGGGTGCGTGGAACATCCCCGTCACCGGTCCGTCGATCGCGTCCTCCCCCGTCGTGCTGGGGCTGACCGAGACGGCCGCGCGGCAGTTCGGCTGGCCCGCTCGGGCTCCGACGTGGGCGCAGGTGTTCAGCGGCGAGACCGCGCTCGGGTTCGTCGACCCGGCCGTCGACCCGACCGGTCTGTCGGCGTTGATCGGCACCGGCGAGCTGACCGCGTCGGCCCCGGACCCCGCCGCGTCCTACGCGCTGATGCTGCGCAAGCTCACCAGGAACACCGTCCAGCGGCCCGCCGAGCTGTTCGACCCCGCGCGGCGGCTGGACGGCGTCGTGACCCCGGAGTCGGCCCTGGCCGAGCACGGCCTGGTCGGGGTGTACGCCGATCCCGCCGTGCCGTCGCTGGACTACCCGTACGTCGTCCTTCCCGGCTCCGACCAAGCGAAACGCGATGCGGCGCAACAACTCCTGAGCCGCCTGCTCGACCAGTCCTCGGCGGGGCCGTTCACCGAGGCCGGGCTGCGCGCGCCCGACGGCCTGCCGCTCGGGGGGACCACCGCCCCCGCGGTGCGGCCGGTCGCGCCGCCCGCCGACCCCGACCAGTTGCTCAACCAGTGGGCGGCGGTCAACCGCAGCGCCCGGATGCAGGTGCTGCTGGACGTGTCCGGGTCGATGGCGCAGGCCGTTCCCGAGGCCGACGCCAACCGGATGACGCTCACCATCCAGGCCGCCGAGTTGGGCATCAGGCTGTTCAAGCCCACCACCAAGGTCGGCCTGTGGCGGTTCTCCACGAACCTCGACGGCGCACGGGACCACCAGGAACTGCTGCCCGTGCGGCCGGTGGGCGAGCAGCTGACCGACGGCTCGCTCGACCAGCTCCGCCGGGTCAGGGCGATCCCCAACGGCGCCACCGGCCTGTACGACTCGGTGCTGGCGGCCTACACCTCGGCGCGGGAGAACTGGGAGCCCGGCCGGATCAACCTGGTCGTGGTGCTCACCGACGGCAAGAACGAGGACCCCTCGGGCATCACGCAGGAGGAACTGCTCGCCAGGCTGGCCGAGCTCCAGGACCCGAAACGACCGCTCCAGGTCATCGGGATCGGGATCGGCCCGGACATCGACCCGGTCGAGCTGCGGACGATCTCGCAGGCGACCGGTGGAGACGCCTACACCACCCCGGACCCGACCAAGATCGTCGACGTGTTCTACGCCGCGATGGGGAGGTTGCTGGAAACGTGACCACCACGACCACCGAGGAACCGCAGATCGTCCTGGCCCGGCCGCGCCCCGTCGTCCTGGCCGCGGTCGCGGTCGGCGTCGTGCCGTTCGCGCTGCACGCGTGGATGGCCCTCACCGGCTACTTCGGACACGACGACTTCGTGATCCTGCACCGGGCCGCGGCGCACGGCCCGTTCGACCTCGACTACCTCTTCCAGGACTACAGCGGCCACCTGGCGCCGGGCATGTTCCTGCTGGCGTGGTTCGTCACCGCGGTCGCGCCGCTGAGCCACGTGTTCGCCGTGCTCCCGCTGCTCGTCGTGCAGGCGGTGGCGTCCGTGCTGTTCT
Organism: Umezawaea sp.; assembly: GCF_057122925.1. Lineage (NCBI taxonomy): Bacteria > Bacillati > Actinomycetota > Actinomycetes > Pseudonocardiales > Pseudonocardiaceae > Umezawaea > Umezawaea sp. The sequence continues at coordinate 14,052 of NZ_DBNGPQ010000175.1, forward strand.
GGCGGGTGCTGACGCGGTGCTTCGGGTCGCGCTGGGCGCTGCTGCCGGCGTTCGCGGTGTACGCGTTCTCCCCGCTGGTCCTCTACCCCACGCTGTGGTGGGCCTACGGCGTGCAATTGTTCCCGTTGCTGCTGACCGTGTTCGGCGCGATCAACGCGCACCTGACCTACCTGCGCACCCGCGCGCCGAAGCAGGTCGTCCCGACCCTGCTGTGGATCGTCGCGGGCATGGCCTTCTACGAGAAGGCAGCGCTGGTCGTCGCCGTGCTGTTCGGGCTCACGCTCCTGCTGGGCGAACGGGTCCCGAGGTGGGTGTGGTTCGCGCACGGCGGCGTCGTGGCCGGGTTCGCCGTCCTCTTCGTCGCCCTGACCACGAGCCGCGTCAAGAACGACCTGCCGTCGGCGGACTTCATCGCGGAGTTCACCGGCAACGCGGTGCTGAACACGTTCCTGCCGGGGCTGTTCGGCGGCCCGTGGACCGCTCCCTCGGCCGGTGCCACCATCTCGACGTCACCGCTGTGGCTGCGCCTCGCCGTGGCCGCGGTGGCCGTGGCGGTGCTCGTCGTCGCGCTGGTCGGGGCACCGAGGCGCGCGGGACTGGCGTGGCTGATGCTGGCCGGGTACCTCGCGGTCGACCTGGGGCTGGTGATCGTGACCAGGCTGCCCGAGATCGGACCGCTGATCGGCAACGACCCCCGCTACATCGCCGACGCCGTGCCGATCGCCGTGCTCTGCGCGACGTTCGCGTTCCTCGACCCCGGCGAGCGCACCGGCGGCCTCGGGCGATCCGCCGCGCTCGGTCTGGTGGCGGTGCTCGGGATCAGCGCCACGTTCAGCTTCCTGTGGCTCGCGCCCGGTCTCCAGTTCACCAGGTCGGCGCAGTACGTCAGCACCGCGCGGGCCGCGCTGGCGGCGAACCCGTCGATGGCGCTCTACGACACGCAGGTCCCCGACGCGGTCATGTCGGTGTGGCTCGTCGAGGACGGCAAGGCGTCCAGGGTGGTCGGCCTGCTCCCGCAGCGGCCGAAGTTCGACCAGCCCGCCGAGGAGATGTTCCTGCTGGACGACGACGGGTCGCCGCACCGGATCACCGGCGTCGGGGACCCGGTCATCGGCAGGAAGGGACCGGTCGCCGACTGCGGCTGGCCGGTGGGCGGCCAGGTCGTGACGATTCCGTTGAGCAGCAGGGTGGAGGGCAGACGGCTGCTGCGGGTGGAGTACTACACCTCCAGCGCGGGCCCGGTGCGGCTCGGTCTGGGAACGTCCGTGCAGGAGGTGAACTTCGCCGAGGGCCTGCACGTGCTGTACGTCGTCGTGAACGGCGGCTCCGACCGGCTGGAGGTCAACCGCCGTACGGAGGTCGACCCGATGTGCGTGGTGGACGTCCGGATAGGTTCCCCCAGGACATGACCCGACGCAGTGCCTCGACCGGCGACCTCCGCCGCGCCTTCGGCCGCCGAAGACGGGGCACAGGCCGCCGGCCAGGCACTAGACTCCGGCGAATGACCTTCGACCAGGTGCGCCGCGACTGGACCCGGCTAGGCGAAGCGGATCCCCTGTGGGCGGTGCACGTCGCGCCGGACAAGCGCGGCGGTCGGTGGGAGGTCGACCAGTTCCTCGAACTGGGCAGGCGGGACGTGGCGGTGGCCCGCGAGTGGCTCGCCCGGCTCGACCTGCCGGTGACCTGGCGGCGGGTGCTGGACTTCGGGTGCGGCGCTGGACGGCTGTCGCAGGCGCTGGCCGAGCACGCGGACGAGGTCGTCGGCGTGGACGTCTCACCGCCGATGCTCGCCACCGCCGAGGAGCTCGACCGCAGCGGCGGGAAGTGCCGGTTCGTCCACAACGAGACGCCGGACCTGCGCCGGTTCCCCGACGGCGACTTCGACCTGGTCTACACCGAACTGGTGCTGCAACACCTGCCGCGCACGGCCATCGAGGCCTACCTGGCGGAGTTCCTGCGCGTGCTGCGCCCCGGTGGCGTGGCGGTGCTCCAGTGCACGACGAGTCCTCTGTGGACAGCGCGCGGCGTGGTGTGGCGGTTCGCGCCCTACCGGCTGGTGGCCTGGGGGCAGCGGGTCGTGCTGCGCTACCCGGCGCCGATGCGGATGACCGCGCTGGCACCGGACCGGGTCCGCGCCGTGGTCGCCGCGCACGGCGGTGAGGTGGTGGACAGCGTGTCCGAGGACGTCCCCGCGACCCACTGGCGGTCCACGAGATACGTCGTCCGCAAGAGGTGACGCGCGCCGGGGTGGCCGTGGGCCTGCTCCGCAGTCCCACGACGTGGATCGTGCTGGGTCTCACGCTGCTGTCGTTCCTGCAACGGCCCGGCCGCACCACCTTCGACACCAAGCTGGACCTGGTGGTCGACCCGCTGGCGTTCCTCGGCCGCGCGCTGCACCTGTGGAACCCGGCGGCCAGCGGCGGCGAACTCCAGAACCAGGCCTACGGCTACCTGTTCCCGATGGGCCCGTACTTCGCGCTGTGCCAGCTGCTCGGGCTGCCGCCGTGGATCGCCCAGCGCCTGTGGTGCGCCCTGCTGCTGTGCGCCGCGTTCGGCGGGGTGCTCGCGGTCGCGCGGGCGCTGCGCGTCGGCAGCGCCCCGGCGCAGTACCTGGGAGCCGTCGCGTACGCGCTGGCGCCGAGGATGCTGACCGAGATCGGTCCGCTGTCGGCGGAGATGGTCGCGGCCGTGATGCTGCCGTGGATCCTGCTGCCCCTGGTGCGGGCCGACCGGATCGGGTCACCGCGCCGGGCGGCCGGGCTGTCCGGACTGGCGGTCCTCGGCGTCGGCGGGATGAACGGCGCGCTGGTGATCACGGTCCTGCTGCTGCCCGGACTGTGGCTGCTCACCCGGCGGTGGACCGCGCGGCACGTGCGGCTCGTGCTCTGGTGGTCCGGCGCCGTGGTCGCGTCCGTGCTCTGGTGGCTGCTGCCGTTGATGCTGCTCGGCGAGTACAGCCTCCCGTTCGTCGACTACGTCGAGTCGGCCGCCAACACCACGGCGCCGACGTCGCTGTTCCAGGTCCTGCGCGGCACCAACCAGTGGGTGGCCTACATCGTGCAGGGCAGCCCGTGGTGGCCGTCGGGCTTCGTGCTGGTCGACAACCCGGTCCTGATGCTGGCCACCGGGCTCGTCGCCGCGGTCGGCCTCGCCGGGCTGGTCCGCCGAGGGCTGCCGGAACGGCTCTTCCTGACGCTCGGCGTCGTCGCGGGCGTCACCGTGATGACCATCGGCTACGTCGGGGAGCTCGACAGCCCGCTGTCCCACACCGTCCGCGCGCTGCTGGACGGGCCGCTGGCCCCGCTGCGCAACGTGCACAAGTTCGAACCCGGCCTGCGGCTGCCCCTGGTGCTCGCGTTCGCGCACGCCGTGTCGCGCGTGCGGGTCCCGGCCGCCGCGGGCCGGGCGTTCGCGGGCCGGGCCCGGCTCGCCGTCGGTGTCGTGCTGGTGGCCGTGACGGCCGTGCCCGCGTGGACGTTCACGCTGCGGCCGGGACCGGGGTGGCAGGACGTCCCCGACTACTGGCGCTCGGCGATGACGTGGCTCGCCGACAACGACCCGGACGCCCGCACCCTGCTGCTGCCCGGAACCGGGTTCGGCGAGTACACCTGGGGCAGGACGGTCGACGAGCCCGCGCAGGCGCTGGCCCGGTCGCCGTGGGCGCTGCGCAGCCAGATCCCGCTCGGCTCGGAGGGCAACACCCGGCTGATGGACGCGGTCGAGGACGCGCTCGCCAACGGCAGGGGCTCGCCGGGCCTCGCCGACTTCCTCGCCCGCTCCGGGCACCGGTTCCTGCTGGTGCGCAACGACATCGACCGACCCGCCACGGGCGCGCCCCCGGTCACGGTGGTGCGGGACGCGCTGGCCCGCTCCGCCGGGATCGAGCGCGTGGCGACGTTCGGCCCCGAGGTCGCGCCGCGCGACCAGCCGGTGGCGGGCGCGATCGACCTCGACGCCGCACCGGCGCCCGCGCTGGAGGTCTACGAGGTGGAGCGGGCGGTGCCGCGCGCGGTCGCCGTGCACGCCGAGGACCTCGCGACGGTGAGCGGTGGCCCGGAATCCCTGCTGCCGCTGCTCGACTCCGGAGTGCTGCGGGGCGATCGGCCCGCCGTGCTGGCGGGCGACGGCGGCGCGCCCGCGAGCCGGGACTGGCTCGTGACCGACGGCCTGCGTCACCGCGAGCGCAACGTCGGGCGGGTGCGGGACAACCTGAGCCAGACGCTCGCGCCCGACGAGCGGCCGAGGCAGGACCGACCGGCCTCCGACATCCTGCCGTTCTCCGGCCCCGAGCACCTGACCTTCGCGGCCTACCGCGGGATCCGCGGCGTCACGGCGTCGAGTTCGACCGGGTTCGCGGACTCCGTCCGGGCCTCCGACCCGTCGTCCATGCCGTTCGCGGCGATCGACGGGGATCCCTACAGCGCCTGGCAGTCCTCCACGCTGGACGGTCCGGCCGGGCAGTGGCTGGAGGTCGGGCTGGACACGCCGAGGGTCGTCGACCAGGTGTCGCTGCGGGTGGTCGACGACATCCGCGTCGGCTGGCCGGTCACCAGGATCAGGATCACCACCGACTCCGGTTCCCGCGAGCACGAGGTCGCCAGGGGTGCCGCGCCGCAGGCGTTCGCGGTGTCGCCGGGGCTCACGAGCAGGGTCCGGGTCACGGTGCTGTCGGTGGCGGCCGAGCAGACGACCGGCTCCGTCGGCATCGCCGAGCTGTCGGTGCCGGGGGTGACCGCCCAGCGGGCGCTGCGCGTGCCCGCCGACGTCGAACCCGGTCCGGAGCAGCGGACGACCTTCGCGTTCAGCCGCGGCGCCCAGCCGCGCTACTCCTGCACCGGCACCGACGGCGACCAGCGGTGCGACGTGGGGTTGGCCAGGAGCGGCGAGGAGCCCGACGGGGTCCACCGGCTGTTCCGCACCCGCGACGACGCGAACTACGTCCTCGCCGGGACGGTCCTGCCGACCGTCGGCGGTGTGGTCCCCGTGACCCCGGCGGGGGTGACCGTCTCCAGCACGACCCAGCTGGCCGGTGATCCGGCCGCCGCGCCGCTGGCCGCGGTCGACGTCAACCCCGCCACGACGTGGATCGCCGACTACACCGACGAGGAACCCACGCTGCGCCTGGCGTGGTCCGGCGCCCGCGACGTGACCGGGCTGCGGCTGACCACGTCGGCGCTGTCCGGCGCGTCCCGCCCGACCGAGGTGCGGATCACCACCCCGGAGCTGAGCCGCACCGTGCCGGTGTTCTCCGACGGCTCGGTCGAGTTCGCCGCCACCACGGACCGGCTGGACATCACGGTCCAGAGGAGCGAGGGCGTGCCCGACCGCGTTCCGGGGCCGGTGGGCATCAGCGACGTGGAGATCGCGGGCGCGCCCGACCTGGTGCGGCCGATCCCCCTGGACACCCCGTTCACCGTGCCGTGCGGTTCGGGCCCGGCCGTCACCGTCGACGGAACCTCCTACGCCACCACGGTGTCCGGCACGCTGCGGGACGTGTTCCAGCACCGGCCGCTGCCGCTGGGCACGTGCCGGGACCTCGTCGAGGGCGTCGACCTCGACGGCCGGGAGCACGAGGTGAGCACCGCCCGGTCGGACTCCTTCGTGGTGCAGGACCTCACGCTGCGGCCCAGCGCGGCCGGAGCCGACCAGCCGGAGCCGGGACGGCGCGCGATCGACGTCGAGCGGTGGGACGTCGCCCACCGGCAGCTGCGGGTGGACGCCGGACCGGCCGCGGTCCTCAGCGTCCCGGAGAACGCGAACGACGGCTGGGTGGCGAAGGTCGACGGGAAGCCGCTGGACCGCACCAGGGTCGACGGGTGGCAGCAGGCATGGGTGCTGCCCGCCGGTGGCGCGACGACCGTGGTGCTGGACTTCGAGCCCGACACGACCTACCGGCAGCGGCTGCTGGTCGGTGCCGCGGCCGTCGCGATCCTGCTGCTGGTCGCGCTCGTGCCGGTGCGCGGGCGGGTCCGGATCACCACTGCGCCCGGCGGCGGCCGGTGGGTGCCCGCGGCGCTGGTCGTGCTGCTCGCGGCCGTCGGCGGCGTGCTGCCGGTCGTGCTGCTGATCGCGAGCCTGCTCGCCCGCGCCGTGGCCCAGCGGTACGGCGCGCGGTTCAACGTCACGGCCGGGATCGTCGTCGCCGGGATGGCGACCGCCACGGGGATCGCGGTCGTCGGGCGCTTGCAGGGCCACGGGCAGGACTGGGCGTACGGGACGGCCACGCAGGCGGCCATCCTCGTCGCGCTGGCCGCGGCGGTCTCACCCTGCCTCGACTGGTTCGACCCGCGACCGGAACTCGACCAGGGCCCCGAGGCACACCAGCAGGGCGGTGGCGGTGACGGCCCCGGTGACGACCTGGACGGCCGACCCGTGCCACCAGAGGAGGACCAGCACGACCTCGAACCCGACCGCCAGCCACGTCAGTGACGTGGTCCGTCGGTCGGCGTCCGCGATCCTGGAGTACAGCAGGATCTGCACGAGCGCCAGCAGTGAACCGACCAGCGCGAACGGCCACACCGGGAGGCTGCTCGCCGCGTAGGCCGAACCGCCGACGAGCGACACGACCGTGCGGCCGAACAGCGCGCACCCCAGCACGACCACCGCGTCCGCGGCGGCGCAGACCGCCAGCGCGATCGGCACGATCCGGCGGCGGGCCGTGGCGTCGGCCAGCCTGGGCAGGACGACGACGGCGATGGAGTACGGGAGCCAGTAGGCGATCTTCGTGATCACCGAGCCCACCGCGTACTCCCCCGCCGCGCCCGCGGGGAGGGTGTGCCGGGCCAGCACCAGGTCCAGGTTCACCAGCAGCACCAGCGCCAGCAGCGCCTGCACGGCGTGCAGCACGTCGCGCACGTGCCCGGCGCCGCGCGGTCCCGGCACCGGTCGGCCGCAGATCAGCCAGCCCGCGCAGGCGACGAGGACGGACCCGGCGAGGGTGCCTGCGAACGCGCCGGCGGGCGTGCGGAGCAGGAGCAGGCCCGCCAGCGTGCCGCCGACCCGTCCGACGGCCTCGGTCGCGATCAGCCGGGCCATCGACCGGAACCGCTGGGTGCCCTGGAGGATCCCGTGGCACAGGCCGACGAGCGTGATCGGCGCGAGGGCGCAGGCGAGCAGCAGCACCGCCCACGGCCCCGGCAGGTGCAGCAGCACCACCAGCACGGGTGCGGCGGCCAGCGCGGTGGCGAAGACGGCGCCGCCGGTCATCAGGCCCAGCGTGACCAGGGGCCCGCGGTCCTGCTCGGGTGCCCGCGCCACCCGCAGGGCCACCACGGTCTGCAAGCCCATCGCGGGCACCGCGCCGATCGCGAGGACCGCCAGCAGCGAGCCCAGTTCGCCGAAGACCGACGGGGCGAGCAGCCGCGCGGCGATCAGCGTGAGCAGGTAGCTGGCGACGTTGCTGCCCCCGAAGGCGACCGCGACGACGACCGCGTCGAGGCGTGTCCTGGCCGGAAGGGTGTCCGCCATCGGCTTCGTCCCCTAAGTTCGGGTTACCGCGGGGTAGTCCTCGGGGAACCCTAAACCCGCGGCCCCGGTTCCGGTGCCGCCGAGGAGAAGCGACGGGTGCGATGCGGCTGGTCCTGCCCGCGGTGTCCGCCGCGCTCGCCCTGCTCGTGCTCACCCCGCTGCTCGGCCGCGGCTTCGTCCTGAACTACGACATGGTGTTCGCCCCGGACCAGGCGCTCCTGCCCGACGGCCTCGGTCTCGGCTCGGCGCTGCCCCGGTCGGTCCCGGCGGACGCGGTGGTGTCGTTCGCGACCGCGCTGCTGCCCGGTGACGTCGTCCAGAAGCTCGTGCTCCTGGCGGCCCTGTTCGCGGGTCCGCTCGGCGCGGGCAGGCTCGTGCCCGCGGAGTCGGTCGCGATCCGGGTCGTCGCCGCGGTCTGGTACGGCTGGAGCGCCTACCAGGCGGAACGGCTCTTCATGGGCCACTGGCCGTACCTGGTGGCCTACGCCTGCCTGCCGTGGATCGCGGCGGCCGGGCTCGCGGTCCGCCGGGGCGAACCCAAGGCCCTGGCGAGGCTGGTCCTGGTCTGCGCTCCCGCCGTCCTGACGCCGACCGGCGGGATCATCGCCGCGGTGCTCGCGGTCGTGTGCTCGGGCCGCCGCCGTCTCGCGGTCACCGCGCCGGTCGCGGTGGTGCTGAACCTGCCGTGGCTGCTGCCCTCCGTGCTGCGGCCCGGCGGCTCGCTGTCGAGCCCGGACGGCGCCGCGGCGTTCGCCGCCAGGGCCGAGAGCTGGGGCACGCCGGTCACGAGCGTGCTCGGCCTCGGCGGGATCTGGAACTCCGAGGTCGTGCCGGGCAGCCGGGCGATGCCGCTGGCCCCGGTGCTCACGCTGCTGTCGGTCGCGGTGGCCCTGGTGGGGCTGCGCTCGCTCGCGCCGCGCTGGGGCGTGGCGCCCGCGCGGTCGTTCGTCCTGCTCGGCGCGGTCGGTGTCGCGGTCGCGGTGTTCGGCACGGTGCCGGGCGGTGGTGACGCGCTGGCGTGGGCGGTGTCGCACGTACCCGGCGCGGGTCTGCTTCGGGACTCGCAGAAGTGGGTCGCGTGGTGGGCGCTCCCGCTCGCGCTCGGGGTCGCCCTCGGCGTCGAGGCGGCGGGCAGGCACCTGGCCGACCGGACCGCGCTCGTGTGGCTGGCCGCGCTGCTCCCGCTCGTCACGATGCCCGACCTCGCCTGGGCGGGGGCGGGGCGCCTGGACACCGTCGACTACCCGGCCGACTGGAGCGCCGTGCGGACCGCGCTGGCGGCGGACCGCGGCGCGGGCGACGTGCTGTCCCTGCCGATGTCGGCGTTCCGGCGGTTCGCCTGGAACGACGACCGGACCCAGCTCGACCCGGCGCCCCGGTTCCTGCCCAGGACGGTCGTCACCGACGACGTCGTGCACGTCGGCGGCAGGCCGGTGTCCGGAGAGGACGGTCGGGCCGCCGCGGTGCGCGAGGCGCTGGCCCGCGACGCCGACCTCGGTGCGCTGGGGATCGGCTGGGTGCTGGTGGAGCACGGGACTCCGGGCACGGTCGACCCCCGCGTGCTCGACGGTCTGCGGGAGGTGTGGTCCGGGCCGTGGCTGACCCTCTACCGGGTGCCGGGACCGGTCGCGCCGCCACCGGCCGGAGCACCGGTTTCGCCTGTGCTGGCAGGCGATCTGGCCGCACTGGCACTCGTCGCGTCCGGCCTATTGTGGCTGCTGTTACCAGCCGGTAGATTCAGACGGCCGGGGGTCTCACGGACAGTCGAGGAGTAAGCGTGCGCACAGTGATCGGTGCCGTCGTCGCCATCGTCGCCGGACTCGCGTTCGCCGGGGCCGGCACGTTCGTCCTCGTCAACTCACTGGCTCCGGACAGGGCGGTCGAGTTCCGGAACGCGCCGGAGGCCAACAACGCGAACGGTGTCGTCAACTACGGCACGCCGTAAGGTGCCGAGCCGAGCGACGCTGGACCGGTCAGTCCGCCTGTTCAAGGCCTTCCGCGACGAGCAGACCGACCGGGACGCCTTCTACCGGCTGCTGGCCGCCGATTCCGCCGGGCAGCTCGCCGGGTTCACGCCCCTCTCGGGCCGCAGCCTGCTCGACGTCGGCGGTGGCCCCGGCTACTTCGCCGACGCGTTCCGCGCGGCGGGCGCCCACTACGTCGGCCTCGACCCGGACGTCGGCGAGCTGTCGGCCCGCGGCGCGCACTCCGAGGGCATGATCCGGGCCAGCGGCACACGACTGCCCGTTCGAACGTCCTCTGTGGACATCTGCTACTCGTCGAACGTGCTGGAGCACGTGGACGAACCCCGCGCGATGCTCGACGAGATGGTGCGCGTGACGAAGCCCGGCGGGACGGTGTTCCTGTCGTTCACGCCGTGGTACTCCCCGTGGGGCGGCCACGAAACCTCGCCGTGGCACTACCTCGGCGGCCACCGCGCCCGCCGCAGGTTCCTGGCCCGCAACGGCCGCGAGCCCAAGAACCGGTACGGCGAGAGCCTCTTCGCGGTGTCCGTCGGCTCGGCGCTGCGCTGGGCGCGCACCCACCCGGACGCGCGCCTGGAACGCGCACTCCCCCGGTACCACCCGTGGTGGGCGACCTGGGTCGTGCGCGTTCCCGTGGTCCGCGAGGTCGTGTCCTGGAACCTCGTCCTGGTGCTGCGGAAGAACGCCTAGTGCCGTGACCGGCGGCCGACGAGCGTCAGCGCGGCGGCGGCGGCCAGCAGGACGCCTCCCGCGATCCACAGGACCACCGGAAGACCGGTCAGCAGCCACAACCGCGACTTGTTCGCCTCGGCCGCCCGCACGTTGGCGTCGACCGTCTTCTGGTTCAGCTCCAGCGTTCCGTCGAACACGGTGGTGCCGCGACCCGCGCCCTGGTCCGGACCGCGCAGCTCCTGCTTCACCGACTGGCGCACCTTGATCAGCGCGCCGGTGTCCGGCTCGATCCACATCGTCTTGTCCACCTGGTAGTGCAGCCGGACCGCGACCGTCGCGTCGGGCTTGCCGACCAGCGAGCCCGGCACCTGCCTGCCGTCGATGTCGGTGGGCGGTACCGACACCGTGAACCGGTACACCGGCAGGCCCTGCACCTGGTCCTCGCCGTCGAACGTGGCGTCGACCTGCTTGCCGACCCCCGTGTCGTACCAGGGGTAGGTCCGCTTCTCGGTCTGGAACGGGAACTTGAAGTTCAGACCGGGGAACTGCGGCTGGCCGCGGGTGCCTGGCACCTTCGTGTCCTTGCCCGCCTCCTTGGTCTTCTGGACGTACTGCGTGGTGCAGGGCGCGACGGCCTCCGCGGAGTACCGGTCCAGGCAGAGTTCGCGCACGCTCGCGCTGAGCGTGAGCCCGTCCCGGTCCTCGGTGATGCGGGTGGCCTCCACCCACGAGGTCACCCGGCTGTCCGCCTTGACCTCCGGTGCCCGCATGTCTCCGGAGACGAACGTGCTCGACGTGAGGCTGAGGTTCCGGCGGATCTCCGGCTGCGTCGGGGCCCCGTTCTTCTCCACGTAGACGAGCGCGGTGATGCCGCTGCCCTGGGCCACCGCGGACGTCTTGGGGTCGTGCGGGATCTTGGCGAGCGCCGGATAGGCGTAGAACCGCAGCAACAGCCCGGTCGCGATCGCGAACACGCCGAGTCCGAGCAAGACTAAGGTCACAACGCGTCGCAAAGGTCCTCCTCAGGAGCGGGGCCACCGACGCGGCCCGCGGTTGTACTGTCGAGCAGCCCGGACACCGCGGAGACGAACATCCGCCCGCTGGTGGTCCAGTCGAAACGGGCGGCCCACGCCCGGCACGCGTCGGCCACGGCCTCGGCGTCGTCGGGCCGCGCCAGCAGCGAGAGCGCGTCGTGGACGGCACCGCCGACGTCCCCGCCCTCCGGCACCAGCCAGCCGGTCTCGTCGTGCCGCACCGAGTCCCGCAGGCCGTCGACCTCGCGGCACACGGTCGGGACGCCGTGCGCGGCGGCCTCGACCACCGCCAGTCCCCAGCCCTCGCCGTCCGACAGGGTGACGTTCAGCCAGGACTCCCGCAGCAGGGCGCTCTTCGTCGAGTCGTCGACGTAGCCGTGCACCACGACGGCGTCCCCGAACGGCTCGGCGGCCCGGCGCAGCGCGGCCTCCTCCGGCCCCCGGCCGATCACGTGCAGGCGCAGTCCGGGCCAGCGTCCGCGCAGCGCGCCGACGATCCCGATCAGCCGGTCGACCCGCTTGTGCGCGACGAGCCTGCCCAGGCACACCAGCGACGGCTGTTCGGAGCGCGTGCCGTCCACGGGCGGCGGCCGGTCGAGGCCGTTGGGCACCACGAAGATCCGGCCGCGCCAGGCGAGGCGCTCGCGCATCGCCCGCACGGTCGACCGCGACACCGCGACCGTGACCGCGCGGCGGTAGACCCGGCGCGCGGCCGGACCCTCCAGCCAGCACCCGATCCTGGCCAGCCACGGCGGGAAGTGCACGGCGAACTGGGCGTCGTGCACGTGGTGCACCACCAGCACGACCTTCGTCCACCTGGCGACCACCAGGGGGCTGAAGAAGGGGATCCCGTTCTGGCAGTCGATCACCAGGTCGACGCTGCTCCGGTTGCGCAGCAACCAGAGCAGCGCCCAGAAGTAGACCGTCCACCGGCCGCCGCGGCGCACGGTCGCACCGTCGCCCCGGTCCTGCCCCTCACCCCTGGCGGTGAGGAAGGTGACCTGCGCGCCCGCCGCGGTCATCGCGTCCGCCATCCGGGCGGCGTACTCCTCGGCGCCACCGGCGAGCGGGTGCCCCCGGTCGCGCCAGTTCACCACTACCACCCGCGCACCGTTGAGCGGTGGTCGCACTCAGGCCACCTCCGCCACGGGTGTCATGACCGGCACGGCGGCGCGGGGCTTCTCCGCGCCGAGGATCGCCCGGATCCTGGCGAGCGCGGCGAAGCTGCGGTAGCCGTCCCGCATCGGGCGGAACGTGGAGCCCGGCACGTCGGTCCAGCTCACCGGCAGCTCGACGATCATCGCGCCGATCCGCTGCGCCCTGGCGAGCAGTTCGACGTCGAAGGCCCACCCCGGCGTGCGCAGCGGCTGGAAGATCGCGTCGGCGGTGCACCGGTCGAAGAACTTGTAGCCGCACTGGGTATCGCCGACGCCCGGCACGATCGAGCCCGCCGCGTGGCGGAAGGCCCACGCGCCCGCCTGGCGGATCTGGGTGTGCCTCGCCCGCACGATCGAGTTCGGGTGCGCCCGCGACCCGACGACCACGTTCACGCCGGTGCGCAGGAACCGCAGCGTCGGCACCAGCGCCGCCATGTCGGTCGCCAGGTCCGCGTCGCAGAAGCCGACGTAGCGGCTGTCGGTCCGCAGCACCCCGGTCCGGACCGCGGCGCCCTTCCCCGGCTGGTCGCACCGGATCAGCCGCACCGGGACCGGTCCGGACCGGTGCCCGCGGGCGACCTCGCCGCTGCGGTCGGTGCTGGTGTTGTCGACCACGACGACCTCGCACGGCTCGCGGGTGGCGGCGAGCGCCGTCGTGAGCGCGGCCAGCGTGGTCGACAGGCGCGACTCCTCGTTGCGCACGGGCACGACGACGGAAAGCAGGGTCATGGGTTCGCCGCCGGTGTTCCGGGCGTGCAGAACCCAGCACGGTGTCGCAAGAGTCCTCCCATGACGTGACGCAGGTCTCAGGGCGGCGAAAGTTACCCAACGGTAGTTCCCCGGAAATAAAAGGTCAGTGTGATATACGTCACATCGCTTGTCCAAGCAACGCCCGCCTTCGAACTTTGTGCCGTTCAGAGCCCGAATTTGCGCTGGACGGGCTAATCAGCATGGCGATGACCAGACGGCGATCGATCTACTGAACAAAGATCCGGTGAAAGCCACCCGTTCGCTGGACAAGAGCATCGCCAGCAGACGAAGAACGCAGGTCACATCATCTGAATGGATCTACCACTAGGACGAACACCCTGGTCAGGCGCTCGCGATACCACACGTCCGCGCGATTGACGGCGATCCACCAGGCGTCGATCGCATATCGGTTCGCCCGAGAACGGCCCACATTCAAATAGGTAACGGATCGATCCCGTTCCGTAATAAAACCTAGATAGCGCGTTGTTTCAAGACCAATCCGATACTGCCCTTACTCGTAATCATGCCGTTCCCAGAGCCTCGACCTGCCGCGTGACATGGGCAAACACGCTTTTTCAGCCAGGTCGCACCCGCCTGACACGTCGACATCTCCGCAGGTCAGCGTCATGACGAGCAGTTCGGGCGATCGGGCGCCCTCCGGGAATGCCAAAGGTGACCACCCGGTCTATTCGACGCCATCAGTCCCGTCCACCAAAACCGGATCCGGCGGATGTCCGGACGGAATATCCAACCCTGACCGCCACGTCCCGCGATTCTTGCGCGACGACTCGCTGACGGCCCGCGCACCCGACCACCGGCCTCATCCGCGGTGCCAGGGGTCGGCGGTGGGACCGCCGTGGGGCAGCCGGAGACCGGGGAGCCGGATCGTGACGAGGAGACCGCCGGTGGGGCGGGCCGCCAGGGTGAGGGTGCCGTCGTGGGCGCGGACGACGCTGTGCACGATGGCCAGCCCGAGGCCGACGCCCCCGTGCTCGTCGGTGCGCGCGCGCTCCGCCCCGCGCTGGAACGGTTCGGTGAGGGTCGGCACCAGGTCCGGTGCGAGCGGGAGGCCGGTGTTCTCGACCCGCACCACGCTCGCGCCGTGCCGCGACTCGGTGTGGACCACGACGGTGCCGCCCTCGGGGAGGTTGTGGACGACGGCGTTCTGGACGAGGTTCGTCATCATCCGCAGCACCAGCGCCGCCGAGCCCGCGGTCCGCGTCGTCCCGCCGGTGACCTCCAGGGTGATCCCGCGCCGTTCGGCGAGCGGGAGCAGCGTCTCGGCGACCTCCTCCGCGATCAGGGAGAGGTCGACGGGTTCGCGGGTGAACCCGCCGCGGTCGGCGCGGCTGAGCAGCAGGAGGGCCTCGGTGAGGTCGATCGCCCGCGTGGTGACGGTGTGCAGGCGCTCGACGAGTTCCGCCCGGTCCACCTCGGGGTCGCCGCGGGCGACGTCGAGGAGCGCCTTCGAGATCGCCAGCGGGGTGCGCAGCTCGTGGGACGCGTTGGCCGCGAACCTCCGCTGTTCGGCCACGTGGGCTTCGAGGCGCGCGAGCATGGCGTCGAAGGCGTCGGCGAGTTCGCGGAACTCGTCACCCGGGCCGGGCAGCCGGATCCGGTGGGAGAGCGACCCGGTCCCGGCCAGGCGGGCGGCCTCGGTGACGCGGGTCAGGGGGGCGAGCATCCGTCCCGCGAGGACCCACCCTCCCACGAGGCCGAACACGAGCAGGGCCGCCATGGCGAAGGCCAGGAACGGCAGGAAGGCGCGGACGATCGAGGTGCGGTTGATCATGAAACTGCCGGTGGAGTAGATCGCGTCGGCGGGCAGGCCGCCGAAGTAGAAGACGCCCGCGACGGCGAGCAGCAGGGTGACCGCGAGCATGAGGAACCCGGCGTAGCTGAGGGTCAGCTTGAGGCGGACGCTCAGACCGGGTTCCCTATCCACCGCCCGCTCCCCCGCGCCCGGTGTCGATGCGGTAGCCGACGCCGGTCACGGTCGCGATGATCCAGGGTTCGCCGAGGCGCTTGCGCAGCGCCGAGACGGTGATGCGCACGGCGTTGGTGAACGGGTCGGCGTTCTCGTCCCAGGCCCGCTCCAGCAGTTCCTCGGCGCTGACGACACCGCCCTCGGCGGCGACGAGGACTTCGAGGACGGCGAACTGCTTGCGGGTGAGCGCGACGTACTGGCCGTCGCGGTAGACCTCGCGGCGGAACGGGTCGACCCGCAGGCCCGCGATCTCCCGCACGGGTGGCCTGCTGTGGCCGCGCCTGCGGTCGAGGGCCCTCAGCCTGAGCACGAGTTCGCGGAGGTCGAAGGGCTTGGTGAGGTAGTCGTCGGCACCGAGTTCGAACCCGGACGCCTTGTCGTCGATCCGGTCGGCGGCGGTGAGCATGAGGATCGGGATGCCGCTGCCGGACGCGACGATGCGCCGGGCGACCTCGTCGCCGGAGGGGCCGGGGATGTCGCGGTCGAGGACCGCGAGGTCGTAGGAGTTGACGCTGAGCAGCGCCAGGGCGGCCTCGCCGTCGCCCGCGACGTCGGCGGCCATCGCCTCCAGCCGAAGACCGTCACGGACGGCTTCGGCCAGGTAGGGCTCGTCCTCCACGATCAGCACCCGCACGGGCGGATCCTAGGGAGGGCGGCGTATCGCGCGCATATGCGAGCCGGGTCGGGGGTCGTGGACCGGTCCGG